>CAITZE010000435.1 GCA_903896775.1 uncultured bacterium | reverse complement strand
CGACAAAGAACAGCATCCCGAAAAACAGGACAAGTCTGGCTTGGAAATGTCGAAAGCTACGAAACACGTGCGGCCTCGTGAAGCTGTCTTCAGTTGTAGGTTTCGTCCACGGCCCCGGGCTTACGTTGAGTCCGGCCGTGCTTTAACTCGACCTTTACAGTGACGTCGGTGTTGCCGGTGCCGGTGACCTCGACGATGCGGGTCTCACCTTGGCCGGCTTTTTGATTGGGGTGCCAAATTTTGACGGAATAGGTACCTGCGGGCAGCTGATTGAGCTTGCTCTCACCGGCGTCATTGGTGGTCGAAAAATACGGCGTTCCGACCACATAAATATAGGCGAGCATGTTGTCGTGGATATTGCAGCCAAGCGGCACAATACCTTCTTTATCGAAGACGACAGTGCTCACGACCGAACCACCGTAGAGCTTCAGCTCAAAGGTCTTTGCGGGAGAAAAGGAATAGACCTGGTGGCGGAAGGGATCGTGGTTTGGAAACTCCACCGTCGTTCCGAGCTGCACCGGCAAGACAAAAGGAACAAACTGCTTTCCTTCCTGAACCATGACGGCTTTGGTCCCGGCCTTGGCTTGTAGCGCGGTTTGACCCATCGGCATGGCGGTCACGACCGCTGCGGTAAGCGGCTCACCTTCGGAGGTGGTCACATGCGCATTGATCGTGCCGGCTTGGCAGGCAGCTGCGAATGTCAGCGCCCAAACTGCCGGCAACACGCGCCAAAGAATTGCCTTCCCCGTTCCCAAGGTTGTGCCCCCTATTGATTTGATTGCCATTATTGCCCCAGTGGGGGGTAAAGGCCAGTGCCGAAGGCGTGATTTGGAGCTTAGTTTTAGTCAAAAATCCGTTTTTTGCGAACGGCTTGGCGCGAATCGCCGTGGTTGGAAGAGATCAGCTGACGATCAGGGGGTGGCGATCGGCGTCCGGCCAATTTGGGTATATTCCAAAGGCCCTTTGACGGCTTTAATTTTGGGCGTCCAATCCAGTTTGAAAAGCTGAGCGTCGATCTGGCTGCCCTTCAATTTGCGTTTGCCCATGTCCTGAAAGCGAAAGGCGGGGCCTACGCTCCGGTTCTTGGCTTCTTCGCTACAGAAAATCTGGCCGTCGCCGGCGGCAGCGCATACGCCGTTCAGAACTCCCAAGGCTGGGCCATAGTACTCGCCTTCTTCAAAGCTGGCTTCTCCGGTGTGAATGCCAAGTCGCATGAGTAGCGGCGCATCCGGATTGTCGCGCGCATAAGCGGTGCCTTCTTGCTGGATCTCGATGGCGGCGCGGCCAGCCGCAGCGGCATCCGGGAATGTCAGCAATATACCGTCGCCGGTATGCTTGATTTCGCTGCCGCGGAAATTCTTCGCCGCCGTGCGGACAACGGCGTTGTGCGCGCGGACCACACGTTGTGCGGCGGAGTTGCCGAGTTTGCTGGTGAGCGCCGTTGAGCCGACAATATCGGTCAATAAGAACGTCACCTTCTTGATTTCGGCGCCGCGTACTGTGGGATCGGCCCATTGTTGGATGAGGTCCGATAGCGCGGGCAGAGCGGTATTGGTAATGCCGTCCAGGATTGCCGTCATAGCCGCGCGTCCGGCGTCGATAAGTTGGCGAAACCGTGGACGCTGCGCGGAAATCTCTAGCCGTTGGGCAAAAGCGTCGGCAATGGAAGCATTGGTGCCGGTATGCTCCAGCGTTTTCCGCAAGAGATCGATTTTAATCGTGTCGGGAAAGCCGGCGCGCTCGCTCAAAGCGACCGTTGCCCCGCCCAAATAGAGGTTCAAGCCGACGCGCTCAAAAGCCTGCAGTTGCGGACGTGTTGCCGTCAACGAAGCCATGCTCGTATCGGCGAACGCGATCAATTGCGCACGCTCTTTTTCGAGCAAAGAGTCCATGACTGCTGCGGCGCTGTCGAGCAGGCTTTCCGGCGCGGCTGCGGCGGCTGGCGTTGCCGCCTCTTCTGCGGGTGCCGTATTGATTTGAAAGACGTCTGCTCACCTTGGTCGGCATTTGTCTCTAGACGCTGTAAGGGCGCTGCGGGCGCGGCTTCAGGCGCCGAAACCTCTTCTTCGGTCAAAATGGGTTCATCAAAAGCAGGCTCTGGCGCAGGTGGAGGCGGCTGCCATTTGGGAGCAACCTCGCGTACGCCGTGAAGCAAGACGTCGATGGTGCGCTTCTGGGATTCAACGCCCTTACCGCGCCACAAAATCCATTCAACTGGAATGTAGATCTTCACCAGCGTTAATCCGGCCATCAACACGGTTGCGGAAAAAGTGAAGAGCAAAAGCATATTGAAAGAGTTGCCCGCGGCAGCGCCGGACTCGCGGAACGATGAGAGCGCGATGGCCATGAGCATCGTGACAATCGCGCCGATGCCAAAAGCGTTGAGCCCGACCATGAACACGCGCGAGGTCATGTCGGTATCGGTAGATGGGCCTTTGGTCTCTGCCGGCGCCTGGCCATATTGTGCGACGATGCGAATGATCAGGCGCTCGTGTTCCGGCTCGAGAATTTCTTCCAGAACCTGCGTAGGCTTTCCGGTATCGGCTTCGAGCGCGCGCGCGATTTCAATCGCTTGGTTTTGCTCGCTCTCGCTCAAGCGCGCGTGCAGAGTCCATCGCCCCAACTTGACGACATACACCTCGCAATGGGTGATCGCCTTCATATGATCCTAGCCGCGCGGCAGCCCCGCCTGTTGGGTGGACCCTCTAGGTTTCCTACTTTGCAGTAGTAACCATGCCGTTTTTGACGAGCAAAAGGTCCCAGTTATTCATGGATTGCAGCAAGAAATAGATCGGATGCAGGAAGCCGACTTTGCGCCATTCCAAAATCGTGGCATCCGGCAAATCTTTGAACTTTTCTTCGTCGATGCGCTTGAAGGCGCCGAGCGGTACGCGCTGGCCGGGCGTGGGTTCGATTTCTAGCGTGCAGTCGATGACGATATCGGCCTTTTTCAGGGCCTCGGTGAATTCGCGCGTGAACAGATAGGCGTTATGGAACTGATGAGCGAATTCCAATGCTTGCGCGATGATTTCCGTTTCCTTGCCGTCGGGATGAAACAGCGGACGGCCGCCTTCGTATGTGGCGTTCGCATCGGTATCGATGCCAAGCGTCAACTGATCGTCTTCACCGCCCAGCAAGATAAAGGGATAGCGGCGGATGTAGGCTGGAACGTAAGTGGCCGCGGTCCATTGGCCTTCGGGTGTCACGAAAAGGTTCTGCCCAGGCTCAACGCCCAGAGCGGCCGTCGGCACGAGATCGTCTCCGAGCAGCAGAATGGGATAATGGCGGGCGACCAGCGAGAATTCGGGGACCGTCAACGGCACGGTATTGGTCTTCGTGGCGTAATCGAACTTCGATTCAGGACGTACTTTGAAACCTTTATGGAGCTGTTGCGACAGGGGCGCGATGCTCGAATAGAACAGCGGGGGCGAACGTGTTTCCTGCGCGGCGGGCGTGTCGGTCACGGGCATCATATCCTTCGGTTAAATGGCCGGGGGCCATCGTTTAGACGGGCAATCGCTTTGAGAGGGCGCCCTCGGCGGGCGGGCGTGCAATGGGCAGGGAGAATAGGGCGCTGACCGCTAAACGCAAAGCGCGTTTTCGAAGGGTGCGGGAAGGCCAAAAACCGCAGAAATCTGCCGTTTTTGCTCCAGGTCTCAGCCTTTAGGGACCGCGGCTTTTGCGCGGTGAGCGCCGTAATAACGCCAGAGCAAGAGCGAAACGCTGGAGCGATATGGCCGCCATCCCTCGCCGAGGCCATGTAGTTCTTTGGGCGACGGTCTGGCTTCGAGTTCGTGAAGCATCTGGACCGCGACCTGAAGGGCAAGATCGCCCACCGGCCAGACGTCGGGCCGGCCCATGCCGAACATAAGATAGATATCGGCGGTCCATGCACCGATACCTTTGAAGGCCATCAGGGTCGCGCGTACGGTTTCGTCGTCAGCGCGCTCGAGGGCTTTCAGATTTAAGCTGCCCGCATCCACGGCTTCGGCCAATCCCAGCGCATAACGTGCCTTCTGACCGCTGAAGCCGCTGGCGCGCATTCCAGCTTCGCCGAGCTTGAGCAAACGCGCCGCCGTGACGCGGCCGCCGGCGTTGCGTTTCAGCTTGGCCCAGATCGCAGCGCCGGCTGCAGTAGAAACCTGTTGATCGCCGATGATGCGGATGAGCGTTGCGAACCCTGCGCCGACAACGCGCGGCTCCGGCAAGCCGGCGAACTTGATCGCGTGGGAAATACGTTTGTCGCGCCGGCGCACGATCCCCAGGTGTCGTTTGATCTCTTCGGCGTTGTTGACCATGGCGACGCTACTTGGCTTTGCGACTAAAAACCCAGACGGCTTCATCTGAAGCGGCCTGATCGAAGGCGTAACCTTCGATGTTGAAACTTTTGATATCTTGCGGGCTCGTCAGGCGATTTTGAACGATGTAACGCGCCATCATGCCGCGCGCCTTCTTGGCAAGAAAACTGACCACAGACGCTTTGCCACCTTTCACTTCTTTGAACGTGGCTTGGATGATAGGCGCTTCAAGTGTCTTTTCATCCAGCGCGCCCCAGTACTCCTGAGACGCGAGATTGATGATCGTCGGGTTCTTTAGTTTAGCGGTGACGGCGTTGACGTGAGCCGTCAGCGGCGCGCGCCAAAAAGCATAAAGATCCTTACCGCGTACGGTTTTCACTTTGGACCCCATCTCCAGGCGATAAGGCTGAATGGCATCGAGTGGGCGCAACAGCCCGTACAAACCCGAAATGATCCCAATATGCTTTTGCGCAAAAGCGATGTCGCCCGGCCCAAGGGTTTTGGCGTCAAAGCCCATGTAAACATCGCCCGCGAACGCATAAATAGCAGCTTTGGTTTCGCCTCTATTCGCTGGATCGAAACTTTGGAAGCGCTGGTAATTCAAGTCGGCGAGCTTGAGGCTCAAGTCCATGAGGGTGCGCAGATCGTTGCGCGTCAGTTTCTTGGCGCGCGCAGCCAAAACGGCCGTGTCTTCCAGCAACGCGGGGCTACTGGCCTTTGCGAAGTCCGGCGCTGGATTGAAATCCAATTTCTTGGCGGGTGAGAGCAGGGCGAGCAGCATGAAAATGCCCGTGAGCAACATCGTGAAAGGAATTGTGGCGCCGGTATATCACGCTCGGCGGTGCGGCGGGTACAAACGCTTAGGACGCGCCGCCGTCTTTCCCGCGCTTGCCTGTCGGATCATCAGCCGCTGCGGGCTCGGGTTCCGGCGTCGACGCATGTTCTTTTTCGATATGCGCCGCTTTCAGATCATGGAGCAGCTTCTCTGCAACCGTGTTGGTCGTTGCGTAACGCTCGTTCACCCGGCTCAGGTTGTTGATCAGGATTGCGATGAGCGCCCGCACAAAGGGATCACAAGCGCCGATCTTCTGCTGAATGGTCGATTTGGATATGCGCACCACGACACAAGGCTCAAGCGCGATTGTTGTCGCGGTACGCCGCTCGCCAGTGATGGCCGCCATCTCGCCGAACATGGCGCCCTTTTCTAGAACCGCGAGACGAACCGGCTTGCCTTCGGTGGTTTTGTAAACGCCGATGCGCCCTGATTCCAGAACGAAAGCGTCGGTGCCGTCATGCCCTTCGCGGAAGATGACTTTGTCTTTTTCGTAAGGCACACGCTTCAGCAACTCGCCGTGTTTGGAGCGGATGCTGGTTTCGGTGGCCGCTTCGTGATCGGCCGCAGTGCCGAAAGTTGTCATGGCGGGTTAAGCCCCGGGTTTACGCCCCAACATCCCCAGTCCTCAGTTCCCCAATCTCGAACCATTATAGACTCTCCCGCGTGGGAAAATTGAGTCTATTTATGGGCCGAAGGGAACCGAGAGCGCGTTTATTTTTCGAGACTTACTGGTTTGGAACCAGTTGCCAGGCGCCATTCGGGGTTTGACAGGCAGTGCCGATAGATTCCTGAGCCTGACCGCCGATCGAAATGCTCTGGCTGAACTGCCGGCAGTACCGCTGTCCCGCCCAGCCATCGCGTGTGGTCGTGACTTCACCGCTGATATTTCCGGAGTTCCAAGCCATGGTTTCACCCACCGGCGCCGCCAGCGCGCGCTGATAAGCGCCATAATAGATGCCGCGGTCATCGTTGTTCAGGGCTGCGCCCACCGAGGCCGGAAACAGGCCTAAGCTCGTGACGGATCCGTAGTACGGCGGATTATATGGGCGAGAATAATAAACCGGCTCCGGTCCGTAATAGTAGGGCGCGTAATAATAAGGATACGGCGCGCCATACCAGCCGGCGTAATAACCCCGGCCATAATAGCCGCCGTAATATCCAAACGGCACGCCGACACCGACAGACAGTGAAACATGTCCGCCACGCGCCTCAGCGGGCTGGGCCGCGCCAAAACTAAAGGCGCACACCAGCGTTAAGGCAGTAGCGCCCGAGAGCATTGAAGTGGGCAGGAGCCGGCGAATAGACGGTGTCATAGGGAGCCTCGCTGAAGTGACCTTAACCAAAATAAATCATACGCCATTCTGCGCCTCAAATTATGGCGGATAGGGCCTTTTACCAGGGGCGAACGATAGGGTCTGACAACCTTGTAATACCCGGGCAAGGCTCGGGTAATACGGATTGGCGCAACCCTAGTGCGAGATTGATTACGTGCCGTCTTCCAACACTGATCGAGCTGTGATTTTTTCCATCGGGATTTCAATAGGTTCAGTATTATGATGACACATCTGGCAGAAACACAAAGTTCCGACGTCGCCGCTCCGGCCGACCATCGAACGCAGGTAAATACCTCAATGCGGGTTTTGGTAATCGAGGACGATAAGGATGCCGCGGATTATCTGGTGAAGGGTCTGCGCGAGAGCGGCTATACGGTCGATCATGCCGCCGATGGCCGCGACGGGCTGTTTCTGGCCTTGTCCGAGCCTTACGATGTCATGGTGGTCGACCGAATGCTGCCCGGGCCCGACGGGCTTTCGATCGTGGAATCGGTACGAAAATCCGCTATCGCCACACCAGTTTTATTCCTGAGCGCCCTCGGCGAAGTGGAAGACCGCGTGGCCGGGCTGAAAGCCGGCGGCGACGACTACCTCGCCAAGCCGTTCGCCTTCTCGGAACTGCTCGCGCGCATTGAAGCGCTGCTCCGCCGCTCCGGCGCGGTTCCCGAAAACACGTTCCTTAAAGTCGGCGATCTTGAAATGGATCTATTAGCCCGCAAAGTCACGCGCCAGGGCAAGCGGGTCTATTTGCATCCGCGTGAATTCCGCCTTCTGGAATATTTGATGCGTCATGCCGGCCAGGTTGTGACCCGCACCATGTTGCTCGAGAACGTCTGGGAATATCACTTCGATCCGCAGACCAATGTCATCGACGTACACATCAGCCGCCTGCGGCAGAAAATCGATAAGCCTTTCGAAAAACCGATCCTGCAGACCGTGCGCGGCGCTGGATATAAGCTTGATCCGGCGACCTAAACCGTGACGGCGTTTCAAAGACCGCCGAAGAAGGGTTCATGAAACGCCTCGCCGGCATTTTCGGCTCCATCACTTTTCGCATGGCGCTGGCCTATACGTTGATTTTCGGCGTATCGGTCGGCGCTTTGTTTTATTTCGTCTACTTCTCGACGACCGGCTTCGTCATTCAACAAAAAGAAGCCGCTATCGAAGCCGATGTCACGGGCTTTCAAGAAACCTTCGAACGCTCGGGTGTCACGGGCCTCATCATCGCCGTCAATCGCCGGGCCGGTTCGGGCGCAAATCGCGACGGTATTTATCTCCTCGTTGATTCCGTCGGCAATACGCTGGCTGGAAATCTGCACAATTGGCCGCGCAACGCCGTTGCCGACGATATTTGGGTGAACTTCACCATCAACGATCTTCGGCAGGCGGAGCCCGAAATCGCCGACGTACGCGCCAAGCAATACGTTATCCCCGGCGGTCAGCAGAACTACATGCTGCTGGTCGGCCGCGATGTGCGCGACGCCCACGAGTTTGGTCGGCGTCTCTTGGATTCCGTGAACATCGGTCTCGGCATCACGCTAGCGCTTGGCATTATCGGCGGCTTCATTTTTAGCCGCACCATCATGCGGCGTATTCAGGCGATCACACGCACCTGCCGCAGCATTATGTCCGGCGACCTGAGCCAACGCGTTGCTGTGTCGCGCCAGAACGATGAGTTGGGGCAGCTGTCGCTGAGCATCAACGCCATGCTTGACCAGATCGAGCGCCTGATGAACGGCATGCGCCAAGTCTCGGACAACGTCGCGCATGACTTGCGCACGCCGCTCACCCGTTTACGCAGCCGCCTTGAAAGCGCGCTCCGGCACATGGAAGATCCCAACGAACGTGAGACGATCGAAGGCGCTATTGCCGACGCCGATAGCCTGCTTGCGACCTTCGCGGCATTGTTGCGCATTGCGCGCGCCGAGGCCGGTTCACAGCGCAACTTCGTCGATATCAATCTTCGTGGCTTGGCTGAAGAAGTCGCCGATCTCTATAGCCCGCTCGCGGAAGAAAAGGGTCTCGACTTCATTACGCATTTCCAGCCAGGTGTGATTGCACGTGGCGATCCCAATCTCATTGCGCAGGCTCTCGCCAACCTGCTTGATAACGCCGTGAAGTATACGCAGCAGGGCGCGGTCACTGTCACAGTAACCGAAGATAACGGGCGACCGTCCTTGGTCGTTTCCGATAGTGGTCCAGGCGTGCCGCAAGCTTTTCGCGGCAAGGTGCTGGAGCGCTTGTTCCGGCTTGAGCAAAGCCGCACGTCCCCGGGCAGCGGCTTGGGCTTGAGTTTGGTCGCAGCTGTCGCCAAATCGCACGGGTTGGAACTGACCTTGGACGACAACAAGCCGGGTCTTCGCGTTACTTTGCGGTTCCCCGTTCAGCAGACGCTCCCTGGCGCCAAGTCAGCGCTCGAGTCAAAATCAGCAAAAATGCTGCCAGCGCCTTCCGATGAGGAACAGGTTGTGGAGACCGAGACGAAAGCCCCCGCAGACGCGGAAGCCGCCTAAAGAAAATTGATTTCGGCTGCGCGCGGTCCTGCGCTAGCTTCATGTCGGTTTAATCTCTCGTCCCGCATTCCTCGCCCCTCATGACCGCGCCCGCCATCGACGCCTTCTCCGCCATTCGCCATCCATTTGTGCGTGCACTCGCCCTTGCGCGCGTGTCGGGCGTTATCGGCACGCAGATCATCAATGTCGCGGTGGGGTGGGAACTCTACGAACGGACGGGCAGCGCGCTGTCTCTCGGCTTGGTCGGGTTGTTTGAGTTGACGCCCGTCTTATTCCTGATGATCCCTGCGGGTAACGCCGCCGACCGTTTTCCCCGCCGTAATATCGCGATGCTGGCGCAAAGCGTGACATGCATCGCGGCCTTCGGCCTGATGGCCGTATCCTGGTTCGAAGGCCCGGTGAAGCTGATCTACGCCATGCTGATGCTCGCGGGTGGTGCGCGGGCTTTCGCGGGGCCGGCTGTCGGCACCATTATGCCGCAGCTTTTGAAAACCGAGCAATTTGTCAACGCGAATGCATGGTTATCGTCCGCCTTTCAATTTGCGTCGATCTCCGGCCCGGCGATTGGCGGACTTATCATTGGCCTGACCGGCGGAACAACATGGGCCTATTTTACAGCCGCCATAGGTCAGTTGATTTTTGTCATTTCATTCTCAACGCTCCCAGCCATTCCGCCGCCGGAAGCCAAAGAAAAGCGCAAATTCTCCGATGTCTTCGCGGGCTTCGGTTTTATCCGCCGCACGCCGGTTTTTCTCGCCGCCATTACGCTCGACATGTTTGGCGTGCTGTTAGGCGGCGCGGTCGTTCTGCTGCCGATCTTCGCCAAAGACATTTTGCATGTTGGCCCCGAGGGTCTGGGATGGCTGCGCGCATCGCCATCGATTGGCAGTCTGCTGATGTTCCTGGTGATCACGCGATTGAAGCCGATGGCACGTCCTGGGCGCGCGCTGTTGATGGTGGTCGTCGGCTTTGGTCTTGCCGTCATTGGCTTCGGTCTTTCGACCAACATTCTATTGTCGATGGCGTGCCTGTTCATGACGGGCATATTTGATTCTATCAGTGTGCTCATCCGGCAAACGCTTGAGCAGGTCGTCACACCTGATCGCCTGCGCGGCCGCGTGTCGGCCATCAACTATGTCTTCATCGGCTTCTCCAACGAATTCGGAGCATTCGAAAGCGGCGCCACCGCAGCGCTCTTCGGTCCGGTGAATTCAGTGGTCGGTGGGGGGATTGGAACACTTCTTGTGGTGGTTGTGGTTGCCCTGGCTTGGCCGGCCTTGGCCCGTATCGGTCCGTTGCATACGCTGAAACCGGCAGAAGAAGCCGATGTCATAGCGGCCACAGAAGCACGGCATTCTGTTTAACCCCATTCTGTTTGGCGCTTCTACTTTTGCCAAAGTGATTTTCACACCAACGCCACGCAACCGTCGCGTTGAGCCCGGCGTTTTGAATGTGACTCGTCAAGACATGCTGCCGTTGGCTTCTGGGTTAGGATTCCACGCGATGCTGCAATTTAAATATTTGGCCTATTTGGCCGTTGTCTGTGCTGTTTTGTTGGATCTCTACAGCGCGAAGCCCGACACCAGTGCGGTGATTAGGGCGTGCCTCGATACTGTGGCATTGGTCTTTGCCGCCGGCGGATTGTTGTACCTGGCCATGGGCTCAGTGCGGGATCGTAAGTCGTAAAATTTCGCGTCCGGCCGAGCTATTTTTATATTTTCTTTATGCTCGTATTACGAAGCAAGCTCTTGCCGATATCGGCATGCCGCTGGCGCGATTTTCGTAATAACTTATAATATATCAATTACTTATAAGAAATGACGAGGCCGTGAAGTCGCTGGCGCATTGGCCTCTGTGAACGGTCCTCTTGCGTGCGTCGTGATATTTTCTTTACGCCGCCGCCGTTAAATCCGCATCGCATTTTTACGCGCTTAAAGGCGACGCTGTTCTCACACAACGACGAGACAGCAGAGGTTCACATGAGCGCTTTCAACAACGACCTGCAGGTGCTTTTACCCGACCTGACCCGGTTTGCGCGCGTCCTGACCCGCAACGAAGATGAAGCGCACGATCTCGTGCAAGACTGCGTCGAGCGCGCCTTACGCAAGCAAACACTGTTCCAGGCCGGCACGAGCCTCAAGTCATGGCTCTTCACGCTGATGCGCAACATCTTCATCAGCCAGAAGCGCCGCGTTGCCCTCGATCGCCGCTATGTGGCAACACTCGATGACGACAGTCACCGCGTCCAGCGCGCGGGCCAAATCAATGAAGTGTTTCTCAAAGAGACCGTGCGCGCTCTTAAGGAACTCTCCGTCGGAGAACGCCAGGCCATTGTGGTTCTCGGCATCAACGACGGCTCGCAACATGATCTCGCCCGCGCAACACGCGAACCGGTCGGCACCGTCAAATCGCGCCTTTGCCGCGGCCGTGCGCACTTACGCACCTTGCTCGGTTTAGATATGGGCTCCTTGGTGACTGCTTAAGGAGTTTTCGGAATCCACTGGTTAGGCGTCTCCCATCCCCCAACAGCCGCCAGTGGGAACTCAGCCCCGCAGTGATGAAATTCACTGCGGGGCTTTTTATTGCCGATTTGATTATGGGCCGGTTTGTAGGCGGTAGCGGCTAACGCGCCCGCCCAACAAGTAGCGGCCAATGCGCCGGCGACGCCCATGGAAACCATTACCGTCACGGCGCAAAAGCTAAACGAAGCTCGCACCGGGATCGAAACCCAGACCGGAGCGTCCACCTACCCGCAACGATCTTGACATTGAGTCGCCGGACGGGCGTTCAACGCCGCTCCATGACCGCTCCACGCAGTTTCACGGCTTCGGTTATTTCGAAGATATCTTGAACGACGAGAACCGGCTGACGGTGGTGCTGGGAACCTCCGACGGTAAATTCCAAATTCCGAACCAAGCGGGTTTGCAGCCGGACACCGGACTTGTCGTCAACGGACAGTCCATGTTCCCGAGCGAGAATTTGAACGAGAACCAACGGGAGACGACCCACTACGGAATCGTCAGCCTTCAGCATGCCGGCGATAAATTCGATACGCAAACGTCCTTCATCACCCGCTATTCCAGTTTGAATTTCTCGCCCGATCCCATCGGCGACATCCTGTACGATGGCATCGCGCAGCAAGCATATAAACGCGACGTAGCTCTGGGCCTACAAAACGACGCAGCTTATCGGCTGAGCGATAATCACACCCCGCGTGCAGGTTTCTATATCCAGACCGACCGCGCCATCAGCCGCACGTCATCGCAAGTTCTTAGCACCGATGCCGACGGCAATCCGCTCAACGACATGCCGGTGACAATCCCTGACAACGGTGCCAAAACCCAGTGGATCGAAAGCTTCTATCTTCAGGACGAGTGGGACATTCTGCCGACTGTCACGATCAACTACGGTGTGCGCTTCGACAATTTGTCTGCATACGACACGGAAAAACAGTTGAGCCCGCGCGTCAACGTGGTGTGGAAGCCGGCCGACGGCACGACCATTCATGCCGGCTATGCCCGCTATTTCTCGCCGCCGCCCTTCGAGCTCGTCGGCAATGAGACGATCGCCAAGTTCCAGAATACGACGTCGCCGCCGTTGTCGCCGTCCAACGACCCTGTCAAAGCCGAACGCGATAACTATGTTGATTTCGGCGCAGAGCAGAAGATCATCGATGGTCTGGGCTTGCAAAGGCTGCGCAATCGTATTCGCAAACTCCCGTTGGGTCAGAAGGATCAGGCGGCTCACAGATTGTCCTTTCATATGAGCCCTTTAAAAGCTGGCCCTTGAAATCTCATAGCCCAGGGACTATTACACCCTCGTAAACAGGACTGTTTTAGTCCTAGATGTGTCGTTTTGCCCGGCGTGTTGGCCGCAGAGGCTTTAAAATATGTTTAAAGTCAATAAGTTAACGGATTATGCCACGGTCGTGTTGATTGAGATCGCCCGCAGTAACGTGGTGCGCTCCAGCCAGCATTTGTCCGAACGCACCGGTATCCCGCTGCCGACCGTCGCCAAGATCATGAAAAACTTGAACAAAGCCGGTCTGGTCGCTTCCCAGCGCGGCGCGGGCGGTGGTTATGCTCTGGGCCGCAAACCCGTCGAGATCACCATTGCCGACGTCATCCAGGCTGTCGAAGGGCCCATTGCTCTCACGGCCTGCGCCGATACCTCCGAGGAGCATTGCGGCATCGAGTCAATTTGTCCGGTGCAGGGCAAGTGGAACCGCGTCAATACCGCGGTGCGCACGGCGCTCACTGAAGTCACGCTCGCCGATATGGCTGAAGATGTGTCGACCTTCGGTCCTGCGTTGCGCGCTCCGGCCGCAACGCCGGCGCTGTGAAGTAGGAACCGAGCACATGGCCGCTACCCGCGAAACCGCCGCCGCAGTCCGTGATGTGGAGCAGTATAAATACGGCTTCGTCACGGATATTGAATCGGATAAGGCGCCCAAAGGGCTCAACGAAGACATCATCCGTTTCATCTCAGAAAAGAAGAACGAGCCGGAGTGGATGCTGGAATGGCGTCTCAAGGCTTATCGCTATTGGTTGACGTTGTCCGACGAAGAGCCGGAATGGGCAAAGCTGCATTTCCCGAAGATCGACTATCAGGCCTCATATTACTACGCAGCACCCAAGCGCGAGAAATTGGCGAGCCTGGACGAAGTCGACCCCAAACTGCTCGATACTTATAAGAAGTTAGGTATCCCGCTGCTTGAGCAACAGATGCTTGCGGGCGTGGCCGTGGATGCGGTGTTCGATAGCGTGTCGGTTGCGACGACCTATAAAAAGAAGCTGGAGGAAATGGGCGTGATCTTCATGCCCATTTCCGAAGCGCTGCATAAACATCCGGAGCTGGTGAAGAAGCATCTCGGCTCGGTTGTGCCTTACAGTGACAACTTCTATGCCACACTGAACTGTGCTGTGTTCACAGATGGATCGTTTGTTTATATCCCCAAGGGCCTACGCTGCCCCATGGAGCTGTCGACCTATTTCCGCATCAATGAAAAGAACACCGGACAGTTCGAGCGCACGCTGATCATTGCCGATGAAGGCTCTTACGTCAGCTATCTCGAAGGCTGCACGGCGCCGCAGCGCGACGAAAATCAGTTGCACGCCGCCGTGGTTGAGTTGATTGCGCTGGACAATGCAGAGATCAAGTATTCGACCGTGCAGAACTGGTATCCGGGTGATGCCGACGGCAAGGGCGGTATCTTTAATTTTGTGACCAAACGTGGAGCTTGCCGCGGCAAAAATTCCAAGATCATGTGGACGCAGGTGGAAACCGGCTCTGCCATTACGTGGAAGTATCCGAGCTGCATTCTACAGGGTGATAACTCGGTTGGTGAATTCTACTCGGTCGCCATCACCAACAATCGCCAGCAGGCCGATACCGGCACCAAGATGATCCATCTCGGCAAAGGCACACGCTCGAAGATCATCTCGAAGGGCATCTCGGCGGGCCGTGCGGAAAACACCTATCGCGGTTTGGTGCGCATTGGCGCCAAGGCCGATCAGGCGCGCAACTACACGCAATGCGACAGCCTGTTGATCGGCGATAAGTGCGGCGCCCATACGGTGCCCTATATCGAAAGCCGCAATCCGTCGGCGCAAACCGAGCACGAAGCCACGACGTCGAAAATCAGTGACGATCAGCTGTTCTACTGCCTGCAACGCGGTATGACGCAGGAAGAAGCGGTCTCTCTCATCGTCAACGGCTTCTGCAAAGAAGTGCTGCAGACTTTACCGATGGAATTCGCGGTCGAAGCACAAAAGCTCGTCGGTATCAGTCTTGAAGGCAGCGTGGGCTAAAGGAATATCGTTATGGCTTTGCTTGAAATCAAAAATCTCCACGCCTCCGTCGCTGGCAAGGAAATCCTGAAAGGGATCACGCTGAAACTTCAGCCCGGTGAAGTGCACGCCATCATGGGCCCTAACGGCACCGGCAAAAGCACGTTGTCGAACGTCATCGCCGGCCGTGAAGGCTATGAAGTGACAAAAGGCGAGGTTTATCTCGACGGTCAGGATGTGCTGGCGATGGCAGCCGACGAGCGCGCCCGCGCCGGCATTTTTCTGGCCTTCCAATATCCAGTGGAAATTCCCGGCGTGACGACTTCGGCGTTTCTGAAAACCGCGCTCAACGCCAAGCGCCGCGCCGAAGGCAAGCCCGAGATCGACGCCATGGATTTTCTAAAGCTGGTCAAGGCCAAGACCGCCGCGCTCGGCATGCCTTATGACATGATCAAGCGCGCACTCAATGTTGGCTTCTCGGGCGGCGAGAAGAAGCGTGCCGAAGTTTTGCAGATGACCATGCTGGAGCCGCGCGTTGCGATCCTCGATGAAACTGACTCTGGTTTGGACATCGATGCGCTGAAGATTGTTTCCGAAGGCGTGAACTCATTGCGCTCGCCCGATCGCGCTTTCCTTGTCATCACGCACTATCAACGTCTGCTCTACTATATCGTGCACGATCATGTGCACGTGCTGGCCAATGGCCGCGTTGTCGCGAGTGGCGGTAAGGAACTCGCCCTTGAGCTGGAAGCCGAAGGCTACGCTAAATATTTGGATGCAGCTGCATAACCATGAAGCCGTCGCTTATTACAACGCACCCGTTCGGAGAGGCTTACGCTAAAAGTCTTGGCGTAGCGCCGTGGCGTGGCCATTTGCCGGGTCCGAAGGTTGAAGAGTGGCGTTTCACGCCCCTGCGTAATCTCGCGAAGATCGCCTTCGCGCCGGCAGCGATCAATGTAAGTGTCGATATTATTCCGCGCACAGTGCCTGTTATTCAGGGCGCCGCGCGACTTGTATTGGTCAATGGCGCTTATCGCAAGGATCTCTCCGATGCCAACCTCGGCAAAGGCATCGAGCTGTCGCATGGCAAAGTCCCTGCCAAAGAGGGTTCTTCGCTCATTGCATTGAATGCAGCTTATGCGCCAGCGAGCCTTGCGCTGCACGTCACCGGTGCGGTCAAGAAAATCATTCATATCATTTCTATTGGTGCAGCCGAGGTCGCGCCCGCCGCGCTGCATCCGCGCATCACGATAACCGCCGAAACCAGTTCTTCCGTCACTTTGGTTGAATCGCATGTGGGTTTGCCGGGCGAGACATATTTCTCAAATCCCGTCGCCAGCATAACCGTGGGTGAGGGCGCATCGGTGCGCCGGTATGTCAGTGTCGACGAAGACAATGAGGCTTTTCATCTCGCGACGTCGCTGGTGAAAGTCGCCGGTGACGGAAATTATGAAGCTTTCCATTTGGGTCTCGGCGGCGCATTGACCCGCCAGGAAGTGCGCGTAGCCTTAACCGGCGAGAACGCCAATGTACGCCTTAACGGCGCTTACGCATTGAACGGCACGTCCCACCACGACATCACGACGGTTATCGATCATCTCTTGCCGAACTGCACTTCGTCGCAGGTTTTCAAAGGTGTGGTCGATGGCGAATCCCACGGCGTTTATCAGGGCCGAATCCATGTCGCGCGTGATGCGCAAAAGACCGACGCACGTCAGCTGCATAAAGCGCTGTTTCTTTCGCGTGGCCCGGCAATCGATTGCAAGCCCGAGCTTGAGATCTATGCCGATGACGTGCAGTGCGCTCACGGCGCTGCCACCGGCGAGATCGATCCCAATCATTTGTTCTATCTCGCCGCCCGCGGGATCGACCCGGAGACGGCACGCGATCTGCTGGTAGAAGGATTTCTGGCCGACGCGGTCAATGAAATCAGCGACGAAGCTGTGCGGGCCGTATTCGGCGCGGCCATTGGTCAGTGGTTGAAGCTTCGCCAAGCGAGGCCGTCATGAACAAAATGACCAAATCCGATAAAGGCGCTGCTTACGACGTCATGAAGGTGCGGGCGGATTTTCCGATCCTCGCACGCGAGGTTCATGGCAAGCCGCTGGTTTACCTCGATAGCGCCGCTTCGGCGCAGAAGCCACAGCAGGTGATCGACGCGATCTCGCGCGCCTATGGTCATGAATACGCCAACGTACATCGCGGTGCGTATTATCTCAGCGAGACTGCAACAGCAGCTTACGAAGCCGCCCGTGAGAAGGTCCGCCGCTTCATCAATGCGCCGAGTTTGAAAGAAGTCGTGTTCACGAAGGGCGCGACCGAAGCCATCAATCTGGTCGCGGCGACCTGGGGTCGTACCTTCGTTAAAGCGGGCGATGAAATTGTCATCACCTCCGTCGAACATCATTCCAATATTGTACCGTGGCAGCTGCTGCGCGACGCAACCGGGTGCGTCCTGCGTATCGCAGCCGTTGCGCGAGACGGCAGCATCGACATTGAAGAGTTCGCGAAAGTTATCGGCCCGAAAACCAAGTTGGTCGCCGTGGCCCATGTCTCCAATGTGCTGGGCACGGTTCTGCCGGTGCGCGAGATTGCCGCGCTAAGTCATGAGGCAGGCGCGAAGCTGCTCTTGGACGGCTGCCAAGGCATCGTGCACGAATACGTCGATGTTCAGGATCTCGATTGCGATTTCTACGCCTTCTCCGGTCACAAACTTTATGGCCCCACCGGCATCGGCGTTCTGTGGGCGCGCGAAGCGCTGCTAGAAGCCATGCCACCCTATCAGGGCGGCGGCGATATGATCGACAGCGTCACCTTCGCAAAGACGACTTGGGCCCCGCCGCCGGCAAAGTTCGAAGCTGGCACGCCGCCTATTGTCCAAGCGATTGGCTTGGGTGTCGCGATTGATTACTTGAACACGCTGGACCGCGCCGCCGTGGCGGCTCATGAGAGCGCCTTGCTGCGCTACGCCATGACCAGCCTCGCGCAAGTGCCTGGTATTCGGCTCATCGGTACTGCGCCGGGCAAAGCCGCGGTGCAGTCCTTTGTCATGGAAGGCGCGCATCCGCACGATCTTGCGACAGTCCTTGACCGTTCGGGTGTGTGTGTGCGGGCCGGTCATCACTGCGCACAGCCGCTGATGGAAATCCTGGGTGTGACTGCCACGACCCGCGCGTCTTTCGCGCTCTACAACACCATGGCCGAAGTCGATGCGCTGATCGCTGCTTTGCGTAAGGCGCAGGAGGTGTTGCTATGAAGGCCGCTCCCCTGACCGATGATCTGCGCACGCTGTACCAAGAAGTCATCCTCGACCACGGCAAACAGCCGCGTAACTTCCGCGTTGTTGAACATCACACGTGCAAGGCGCAAGGCAACAATCCCATGTGCGGCGATCGCATCACCGTCACGGCGCGGGTCTCTGCGCGTGGTGTTTTGGACGACCTGGCTTTCGAAGGTAAAGGCTGCGCCATTTGCATCGCTTCAGCGTCAATGATGAGTGAAGCTTTAACCGGCCAATCGACCGCTACGGCCCATAAACTCTTTGAGGCCGTACATGATCTTTGCACCGGCAAGATCGATACGGATCAGGCGAAGGCTGCCGTCACGCCTGATCTCAGCGACAACATTGACAAACTTGCGTCGCTTTCCGGCGTGCGCCAATTCCCGGTCCGTGTGAAATGCGCGACTTTGCCCTGGCACGCGCTACTTTCTTGTCTCGACGGCAAAACCCAAACCACCACTGAGAAGTAATTACCATGATGCCTCCTTATGAAATGTCCGCCGACGACGGTGAACCGCCGAAAGAAGGCGATAGCGTAAAAGCCGGCAGCCCGCGCGATCCGTCCGTTCCCGTTGCGGGTGACGAAGCCGTGATCGAAGCACTGCGTTCGGTTTACGATCCGGAGATTCCGGTGAACATTTACGATCTCGGTTTGATCTACGACATGAAGATCGCCGAAAGCGGCGATGTTGCGATCAAGATGACCTTAACCGCGCCGGCTTGCCCGGTAGCCGGTTCCATGCCGAAGGAAGTCGCCGACCGAGTATCCCTGGTTGAGGGCGTCGGCGAAGTGGAAGTGACCATGACCTGGGATCCGCCATGGACCCAAGCCAATATGTCGGAAGTCGCCAAAGTGGCGTTGGATATGTTTTGACCCTATATAAGGTTACATCATGAGCAGCACCGCATCCGAAACCGTCACGGCGAAACCCGCCCGCAAGCTTCCTGCGGCAATCCGTATCTCCGACGCGGCGGCCACGCGTATCAATGATGTTGTCGCTAAGTCGACCAAGCCGGTCTTGGGCGTGCGCGTCAGCGTCGCGGCCAAAGGCTGCTCGGGCCAATCCTATGTCGTCGAATATGCCGAGGAGCAGCGCAAGTTCGAGGACGTGGTCGAACACAATGGCGCCAAGGTCTTCATCGATCCCAAAGCCGTAATGTATTTGTTGGGCAGTCTGCTGGACTACCGCGAAAGCAAAATGGAAAGCGGCTTCGTATTCGAAAATCCAAACGAAAAGGGCCGCTGTGGTTGCGGCGAGAGTTTTTCTGTTTAGCCGCAACCACACCACTAAATAGTGGCGCGCGTTTACCGCGCGCCGGGTTGCGGCGAGAGTTTTTCTGTTTAGCCGCAACCACACCACTAAATAGTGGCGCGCGTTTACCGCGCGCCGGGTTGCGGCGAGAGTTTCTCGGTCTAGGATTTCTCGCCGATTAGAGCGCGGCGGCCGTTGTCGTCAATCGCTTATCGACTTCCGCCAGCAGCTTCACGGGATGTACGGGCTTATAAAGCACCGCGACCCGGCCGGACTGAAACTCGACATCATCTTCCATGAGATCTTCCAGGCTGGCCTGTGACCAGGATGGTTGCGACCCCTGGTTCCATCTCGCGCAGGCGCTGGCGTAACTCAAGCCCGCCCATGATCGGCATCATGACATCGACAATGGCCAGATCTACCGCTTCATCGCGCAGAACGTCCAACGCCTGCTCGCCGTCGCCAGCCTGCACGACGTCATAACCGCGTCTGCTGAGAAGTTCCGTGTACGATTCACGCACTAAAATATTATCGTCAACGACGAGTATTCGCCCCAACATGGATAACCCCCGTATTCCACGACCCCAAAACAGCATAGGCTTCAGGCAATACGTCGGCAACTGTCATAGAATTGTTCTGGTACGTACGATACGCGCTCGGCGGGCACTGCATTGCACGGCATGAGCGAACGCCCTAGAAATAAGCAGCCAGGGCGGGATGATTAAGGGTTGTGCTGAGACCCTGTGGAGGACGAGATGGAAGGCGCTTTAAAAGTGATGCTCGCGATAACACTTGGGGCAGTGTTGCTAATCCTTGCCGCCGGTGTCGGCAGTTTCATTGCCGGCGGCGAGTTCAATCGCAAGTATGCGAACACGCTTATGCGCTTACGCGTCGGCTCGCAAGCCGTCGCGGTTATACTGCTGCTCGCGCTCTTGATCCTGAAAGGCTTCGTCGATCTCGATTAGGCCGCTTCGTTAAGCGAAGTTCGGCTTCTCGGGACGATAGGCGACCTTATTCACTTCCTCGAAGCTATCGATTTGCTCGATCAACTCGCGGCGGCGGTTGCGTGTCGCTTGTGTGAGCGCCGGCGTGATGTTGGTGCCACTGAGTGCGTTCTCCGCAATGAGTTCCTGAACGCGATCTAAGAACGATTTGTGCGTCAGAGCTTCGGTCATGTCGGCACAGAAACTGAT
>CAITZE010000434.1 GCA_903896775.1 uncultured bacterium | reverse complement strand
TTCGAGCTGGGCTTCGACGATTTCGAGCGAGTTCGGATTAAGGTCCTTCACAGGATCGCCATCGGCGCCGGGATCGGGGCGCATGAATAGCGGATTGTAGACGCGCACTTCGGCTTTCACCGCATGAGCTGCCGAAACCCAGTGCATCGTCGCTTTGACTTTGCGGCCGTCGGGCGCGTTGCCGCCTTTAGTCGCCGGATCGTAAGTGCAGCGCAGCTCAATGACATTGCCGGCCGCATCCTTCACCGCTTCGCGGCAGGTGATGAAGTAGGCGTAGCGCAAACGCACTTCCGCGCCGGGCGAAAGGCGGAAGAATTTCTTGGGCGGATTTTCCATGAAGTCGTCCTGCTCGATATAAAGCTCGCGCGAGAACGGCACTTTGCGCGTTCCGGCGGCGGGGTCTTCCGGATTATTGACCGCCTCCAGTTCCTCGCTCTGCCCTTCGGGATAATTCTCGATGACGACTTTAAGGGGCTTTAGAACAGCCATATAGCGTGACGCGGATTTATTCAAATACTCGCGCACGGCCGCATCGAACATCGCGATATCGACCACGCTGTTTGCACGCGCGATACCGGCACGCTTCACGAAATCCAGCAAGGCTTCCGGCGGCACGCCGCGGCGACGCAAGCCCGCAATCGTCGGCATACGTGGGTCGTCCCAGCCGCGCACATGTTTGTCGCGCACGAACTGCGTGAGATGGCGCTTCGAGAGAATAGTGTAGGTAATATTGAGGCGCGCGAATTCCGTCTGCTTTGGAAAGGACGGAACCGGCATATGCGCGAGCAGCCATTCATACAGCGGCTTGTGATCTTCGAATTCCAAAGAGCACAGCGAATGTGTGACATGTTCAATGGCATCCGACTGGCCATGCGCGAAGTCATAATTAGGATAGATGCACCAGGCATCACCGGTGCGCGGGTGATGCGCATGGAGGATGCGGTAGATGACCGGATCGCGCAGATTGATATTGCCCGAGGACATGTCGATCTTGGCACGTAGCACACGCGTGCCATTAGGAAACTCGCCTTTTCGCATACGGCGGAACAAGTCGAGGTTCTCGGCGACAGAGCGGTCGCGGAACGGGCTGTTCTTGCCAGGCGCCGTGAGTGTGCCACGGCTGATGCGGATTTCATCGGCGGTCTGATCGTCGATGTAAGCTAGTCCTTGCTCGATCAGATGTTCAGCCCAGGCATAGAGCGTATCGAAATAATCCGAAGCGTAATAAAGATGATCGCCCCAATCGAAGCCCAGCCAACGCACGTCGCGCTGAATAGAGTCGATGTATTCCTGCTCTTCCTTAACGGGATTGGTGTCATCGAAGCGCAAATGGCAACGACCGCCGAATTCCTTGGCGATGCCGAAATTGATGTAAATCGCCTTGGCGTGCCCGATATGCAGGTAGCCGTTGGGCTCAGGCGGGAAGCGCGTAACCACGCTCGTACGACGGCCCTCTGCCAGATCGCTTTCGACCAGGCTCCAGAGAAAATTCCCGGTCGATGGTGGCGGCGCTGCGGCTTCTTCAGACATGACGTTTCCTAAGCAAAACTCAAAAGCTCACGGGACATATCCGTCGCCCAGAAAGCCATTTGTAATGGGATAACGGTAATCGCGGCCAAAAGCGATGTGGGTGATTTTAACACCCGGTGGCGCTTGGCGGCGCTTGTACTCGGCGGTTTTCAACATTTTATAAACGCGGCGCACGACGGCCTCATCGAACCCCTTAGCGGCGACAGCAGCGATGCCCAATTGGCCCTCGATCAGGCCTTTGAGGATGCCGTCCAAAACTTCGTAAGGCGGCAGCGTATCTTGATCTTTCTGGTCGTGCTTCAGCTCCGCCGTCGGCGGCTTTGTGATGACGCGCTCAGGCATGACGTGGCCTGAGGGGCCTAGAGCGCCGACAGGCTTATTTGCATTAC
Organism: uncultured bacterium; assembly: GCA_903896775.1. GTDB lineage: Bacteria > Pseudomonadota > Alphaproteobacteria > Rhodospirillales > Rhodospirillaceae > SHVO01. The sequence continues at coordinate 43 of CAITZE010000434.1, read as the reverse complement.
GCCAACGGCAAACAGCAAAGACCGTCGTCTTATAGACATCCTT
>CAITZE010000433.1 GCA_903896775.1 uncultured bacterium | reverse complement strand
GCTTGTCGCGCGCCGAGCAGATTTTCCTGCTGGCTCGTCATCGCGGTGTCGATCCGGTTGATCTGGTTGCGTCCGCGATGCCCGAGCAAAAGCGCGAAAATATCGCCAGCGCCTATGTCGCCTTTTCCGCGGGACGTATCGAGTTGCTGCGTACACTCGGAATTGGCTGACGCCTTTAGGGCCTGCGCCTGGACAGTGTGGGGTATCCGCATTATGTACAAAGGCGCATGAAAAACCTCGCATATTCTCCTGAGCAGGCAGACGTCGGACGCAAGCGTGGCGACTGGCATGTCATTAAATCTCTGCTGCCGTTTTTGTGGCCGGCCAAAGACGTGCCCGATGCGCTGGAGATCAAGGCGCGGGTGACAATCGCGATGCTTTGCATCGTGCTGGCCAAAGTGGCTACGGTCTTTGCGCCTATTTATCTGAAACGGGCGGTGGACGCGCTGGCGCCCGCCGATGCGGCAACGGCTGCCGTGAGTATTCCGCTTGCGCTGATTATCGCGTACGGCGCGGCGCGCTTTTTAGGCCAAGCCTTTGCCCAATTCCGCGACGCGGTGTTTGCCAAGGTCGGCGTGCGGGCCGTACGGCGTTCTTCAGCCGTAGTGCTTGCGCATCTCCACAGACTGTCGCTGCGCTTTCATCTCGACCGCCGCACAGGTGCTTTATCGCGCTCCATAGAGCGCGGCCGCAATGCCATCGACAGTCTGGTATCGGTTTCGCTGTTCAACGTCTTGCCGACGCTTCTCGAAGTGGTGCTGGTGTTCGGGGTGTTGTGGAAAGCGTTCAACGTCTGGTTCGGCGTCGTCTCGCTGCTGGTTGTGATCGTGTATGTGGCTTTCACCAGTTTCACCACCGAATGGCGCCTTAAATACCGCCGCGAAAGCAACGCGCTCGACAACAAGGCGGGCACGCGCGCCATCGATAGTTTGCTGAACTACGAAACCGTCAAGACCTTCGGCAACGAAGATCTGGAAGTGCGCGAATACGACCGCGTCATGGGCGAATACGAAAGCGCTTCCGTGCGCTCGCAGTCGTCGCTGGCGATGATGAACGTCGGTCAGGCCTTCATCATTTCTGTGGGCCTTGCGGTCCTCATGGCAATGGCTGCCGTCGGTAAGATCGCCGGCACTATGACGGTGGGCGATTTTACGCTGGTCAATCTTTACATGCTGCAATTGTCGCAGCCCTTGAATTTCTTCGGTTTCGTTTACCGCAACATCAAACAGTCTCTCGTCGATATTGAGAAAATGTTCGACCTCATGGATGTGGAACCCGAGATCAAAGACAAGCCCGATGCGAAGCCGCTGCATGTAAATGGCGGCGAAGTGCGTTTCGAGAATGTCTCTTTCGCCTACGATCCGCGCCGCCCCATCTTGAAGAATATCTCCTTCACAGTGCCGCCCGGTAAGATGACGGCTTTTGTTGGCGCAACGGGTTCGGGCAAATCCACAATCGGGCGGCTGCTGTTTCGCTATTACGATGTCGCAAACGGAAGTATTTCCATCGACGGTCAGGATATTCGCGACGTAATGCAAGCCAGCGTGCGCGCCGCCATCGGCGTGGTGCCCCAGGACACCGTGCTGTTCAATGACACCATTCGCTACAATGTCTCCTACGCGCGGCCCGATGCGCCGGACGCAGACATCGACCATGCGGCAGGGCTCGCGCATATCCATGACTTCATCGCGGCTTTGCCCGATGGCTACCAGACGCTGGTCGGCGAACGCGGTCTCAAATTGTCGGGCGGCGAGAAACAGCGCGTCGCCATCGCGCGCGTCATTCTCAAGGGCGCGCCGATCCTGTTGTTCGATGAAGCCACCTCGGCTTTGGATACGCATACCGAAAAAGAGATCCAAGCCAACTTGCGCGAAGTCAGCATCGGCCGCACGACATTGGTCATCGCACATCGCCTGTCGACCATCGTCGATGCCGATCAAATCCTGGTCTTGGCCGATGGTGAAATCATCGAGCGCGGCACCCATGAAGAACTGTTGCGCCAAGGCGGCTCTTACGCTTCGGCCTGGGCCAAACAGCAGAAATCGATGGCGGTCGGCATTGAAGATCGTGACGATTTTCAACCCGCCGTCCGCGTGGCCGAATAGATATTATTTAGGTAATTCAATTACTTAATATCGTGCCTGCACTTTCCTGTGGTCTTGCACCTGCTTCGACGGGTGGAACACATTTTTAATCATCGCGCTTTAGGCTGGCATCCGGGTGAATCGGGATAAGCGGCCGCCCGCTGCTGATCCTGCCCAAAAATCTACGCCCATTAAACGGGTCACACGGGGAAGCGGATCATGGTTAATCAGACGCACGACGACATGCATGACGACACCGCGCTGCCGAACGGTAGCGATGTCCATGACGAGGCCGCGCCCAAGATCACGTTGAAGTCCGCAGCGGCCCGTAGCGCCGCGCGCATCAAGAAACCGCCCTTCGGCACACCAACACATTCGCCGATCCAGACAGCCCCCGATGTCGACGTCAGCGAGCCGCTCGATGTCGGCATGGATGTCGATCCCACCGCGCCGCAAGACAGCGGTTTTGCACGCTGGTGGCGTGAATCCGGCGCGATCATGGCTGGCGGTATCGTCATCTCCGGCGTCTGGGCGTTGTCGTTCTCGGTTTACATCACCACCGCGATTGGCTGGCGTCAGCTGTACACGCTTCTGCCCGATCAGTTCGGCAGCTTCATGGCGACCTTCGCCCTGCCGCTCGCGTTGTTGTGGGTCGTGATTGCTTATCTCGACCGTGGCCGCGAACTGCGCCGTGAAAGTGCCGCGCTGCGCCGTCATCTTTCGCAACTCACCTATCCGTCGATCCAGGCTGAAGGCCGCGTCAATGTGGTCTCTGAATCATTGAAAGCTCAAGCGCGGATGATGGTGGAAGCGTCCGAAACCGCTGTGCGTAATATGCAGAAGCTGCAAGCCGGCTTCATGCGCGATACTGAAAAGCTCGCGAGCGTCACCGGTCAATTGGAAGCTGGCGCCGGATCCGCCGCCGCCGCCGTTACCGATCAGGTTTCCAAGCTGCAACTGGTCATCGATTCCGCCGCCGATGTGAACCTCAAGATCGAGGATGCGCTACGCCGCCAGCACGAGTTTGTGCGTACCTCCAGCCAGAAGACGTTGTCCGAAGTCAACAGCATGGGCCAGACCCTTGCGGGCCACGTCAACACATTGTCCACCGCCACCGAACGTGCGCGCGGCATGAGCGCCGCCATCGCCCAGCAGTTGGGAGAGCAGGAAAAAGCGCTCGCGAAAGCCGGCGAAACGGCCAAGACCTACGCCGACGAAATGGGCAAAGCCGTTGCCTCTAACGCCGAACAGGTTGAAGACGCCGCCAAGCGCGCCGAGCAAACCATCTCCGATATGGCCGACACGCTCATGGGCAAGGCTCACGGCCTTGAAGCGCTATTCGATAAACAACGCACCGAACTCGCCGCTGCCGGCGACCGCATCGAAGACCAGGCCACCAAGGTCAACATGCGTCTCGGTCAGCAGACCGCCAACCTCGATCAGGTCATGGAACGCGTGCTTAGCCGCGTGAAGATCGTCGAAGAAGCGCTCGCCATTCAGACCAAGGAACTCAGCGCTGCATCCGATGGCGCGGTTGCGAAACTGCGTCTTGTCGAGAACATGGTGAAGAAACAGGCCGAAGGCGTGGGCGAAGCCGCCACACGCGTCGAAACCCGGCTTGCCGTGGCGGCAGACGAGTTTGGTCTACGCTCGCGTATCGTCACCGAGAAGTTCGACCGCGCCACTGCCGACCTTGAGAAAGCCTCCAACGTCGCCATCGGCCGCGCCGAAGCGATGGGTGCGATTTCCGATACCGTCATTCAGAAGATCGATACCGTCGGCGTCCGCGTGCGTGAGCATGCCGAACAGCTGGCGAACTCCGCGAGCCGCGCGGCCGTACAGGCCGATACCATCCGCGACACTTTGCGCCGCCAGAACGACGAGCTGGAAATGGCCGCCAATACGCTGACCACCCACGTCCGCTTGTCGGAAACGGCGCTGGCCCAGCAGGCGCGTCAGATG
>CAITZE010000432.1 GCA_903896775.1 uncultured bacterium | reverse complement strand
CGATTACAGCCGCGGCGCGGTGGGGTTCTGGATCGAAAACGGCCAACTCACCTATCCTGTGCACGAGATCACGATCGCCGGAAACCTGAAGGACATGTTCAAGCGCGTGACACCCGCCAACGATCTCGAGCTGCGGTATGGCATCGACGCGCCGACGGTGCGCATTGACGGCCTGACGCTGGCTGGGACTTAAACGGGCCAGCCTTAAACGGGCCACCTTCAGACTGGAAAGATCAGCTGCACCGGTTCCGGATCGACGGCGATCTGGGCCGGCAGATGCGCGACGATATCGCCGTCGGCTTGAACAGGGCGTCCCGCGATGCCTTGCACGAGTACTTCGCGCCCGGGAATAAGACGCACATCGCTGAGTTTTGAAATGCGGCCCAGAACAAGTGCTGCGCCATAGCGTGCGGTGTTGATCCAGCCGCTCTTTTGCATCAGCACGACGTGAAAGCAGTCTTCGAGAAGCGAAGCATCCGGCGCGGCGACAAATGGTCCGCCGTAACGCCGGCCGTTGCACACCACTACCGAAACCGTCTTATGCGCTGTTCCGTCGATGGTCACATCGCAGGGCGCGCCATCTTCACGGAATCCCTGAACGGCCGCCTGCCAAACATAGGCAAGAGGACCCAGCTTTTTCTTCAGCGCGAGCGAAACGCCGTCGACGACGTTGGCATCAAAGCCTGCACCCGCCATCATCACAAAGCGCCGGCCATTGACGCGGCCCACATGGATCGGACGGATTGAGCCCAACGCCAGCGTGCGCGTCACAGCGCTGAGGTTTCGTGAAAGTCCAATCTCGTCGGCCAGCACATTGGCGGTGCCGAGCGGAATGATTCCGAGTGCCAAGGATTTTCCAGGCAAGCCATTAACGATCTCATTGACCGTGCCGTCGCCGCCTGCCGCAGCGATGACATCGAACTCATCGGCGGCGTCCCGCGCGATCTGCTCGGCGTGACCCGGCGCATTGGTTTCGACGACGCTGACAAAACACCCAAGGTCGCGCAAACCGGCGATCACTTGATCGAATCGGGAACGGCGGTTTCGACCGGCAGCAGGATTGAACACGGCGAGGATACGCCGCAAGCCGGCGCTGTGCGCAAAGCTCCCTCGCGCGGCGTGTGACGCCGCATCGCTCACGTCAACATTCATGCGCCGCTCCATACGCTATGCCCGGGCGCTTTGTAAGTGACAGTTCTGTTTCATTGCCGTGAAGAGTGCGTGAAGACAGGGGCTCGCAGTCTAGCAAAGCGACTCGGCTTCACCTACATCCATCGCGCCTCCCCAAGGAGATCATGTTGCGCGCGATTGGCAGTTCCCTCAAGTTCCGCACCATCTTCATCTCCGATATTCACCTCGGCACCCGTGGCTGCAAAGCCGACTTCCTCCTCGATTTCCTGAAACACACGGAATCGGAAAAGCTGTTTCTCGTCGGCGATATCATCGACGGCTGGCGCTTGAAGAAGAATTGGTTCTGGACGCAAGCCCACAACGACGTCGTGCAGAAAGTCTTGCGCAAGGCGCGCAAAGGCACCGAAGTCACTTACGTCCCCGGCAACCACGATGAATTCGCCCGCGACTTCCTCGATCAGGAATTCGGCCAGATCAAAGTCGTGCGCGACGCCATTCACGAAACCATCGACGGCCGCAAGTTCCTGGTGGCACACGGCGACGAATGCGACGGCGTGATGATCTATGCCAAGTGGCTCGCGGTGCTGGGCGACGCCGCCTACGGCACCGCCCTCATCCTCAACACCTGGTTCAACGCGCTGCGGCGGCGCTGCGGCCTGCCGTACTGGTCCTTGTCGAAATACTTAAAGCACAAGGTCAAGAACGCGGTGCAGTTCATCTCGAACTACGAACAGGCCATGGCGCGCATGGCGCGCGAACGCGGCGCCGACGGTATCGTCTGCGGCCATATCCATCACGCCGAGATCCGCGAGATCGACGGCATTACCTATCTCAACGACGGCGATTGGGTTGAAGGCTGCACGGCCCTTGTCGAGCACTTCGATGGCCGCTGGGAAATTTTGCATTGGGCCGATCTGCGCGGCCTCGTACCCACCGACACTTTAACAGACGCGCTGGCCGACGATCCGGCCGAACCAACCGACGAAGACAGCGACACTGTTCCCTTACCCGCTGCTCTCACCCTTGTCACTTCCGTAAGCCGTATCCCTTTAGAAGCCACCAACAAGGCAAAAGAATGCGAATACTCATCGTCACCGATGCCTGGCACCCCCAGATCAACGGCGTTGTCCGAACCCTAACGACGCTAAAGAGTCACCTGGACGCGGCGGGCCACGAGGCCATCACCATCACGCCCGATCAGTTCCGCACGCTGCCGTGCCCGAGCTATCCTGAGATCCGCCTCGCGCTGATGCCGTCGCGGCGCATGGCGCGCATCATCGAAGGCTTCCGCCCCTGCGTGGTGCATATCGCGACCGAAGGCCCGTTGGGTTTTGCCGCGCGCCGCTATTGTATGCGCCGTAACGTACCCTTCACCACCGCTTTCCACACCAAGTTCCCTGAGTACGTGAATGCGCGCGCTGGCGTGCCTGTGAAATGGACTTACAAGATGATGCGCCGGTTCCATGCACCGTCGCACTCGGTCATGGTCGCGACCCAGACCGTCGAGAATGAGCTGCACCAACACGGCTTCAATAACATCAAGCGCTGGAGCCGCGGCGTCGACACACAACTGTTCCGCCCGCGCGACAAAAGCTTCCTCGATCTGCCGCGTCCCATATCGCTTTACGTGGGCCGCGTCGCGGTGGAGAAGAATATCGAGACCTTTCTGGCCCTAAAACAACCCGGCACTAAAGTTGTCGTTGGCGATGGCCCGCAATTGCATCAGCTCGCGCGCAAATATCCCGACGTGGTTTTTGCCGGCGTGAAGGAAGGCGAGGAGCTAGCCAAGTATTACGCTGCCGCCGACGTGTTCGTATTCCCGAGCCTGACCGATACCTTCGGCCTTGTGCTGCTGGAGGCCTTGGCCTGCGGTGTGCCCGTGGCGGCTTATCCGGTCGCCGGACCGCTCGACGTCATCGGTGACGCGCCGGTCGGTTGCTTGCACGCGGACTTGGGCATTGCCTTACAACGCGCGCTTGGCGCTTCGCCGGAAGCGTGCCGGGCTCATGCTGAGAGTTATTCCTGGGAAGCCAGCACGCAGCAGTTCCTGGCCAACATCGTGCCGTTCCCATCGGACCGCTTTTTTCCAGGTAATGGCGTGCCGCCCACCGAACTTAAGCGCGAAGCCGCCGCAGCGGTTTAGTTCTTCGGCTCGCTTTTCTGCTCGGACTTCTGCTCAGATTTTTGCTCGCTTTTTTCGGGCGGCGCATCGACCCATTCCCCATCCATGGGAAGCTTGGGCTTGTCCATCATCTGCTGTTGCTGATCGTTCTCGATCTGCTTGATGGATTGCGAAGCATCTGCAGCGGTCGCGTCCTGGGGTGAAGGCTCGTCCACGGTCGCACGCGCCGCCGGCGCCTCGACGGGCGCGGAGGCCGCCGGCACCGGTGCAGCCGGCGCGATCGGCGCGGGCGCATGACTCGCGCCCATGTAGTAGGCGAGCGCGACCAACGCGGCACCTACGAGCACAATCCACAGTAAATTGCGGTTAGACGGCATAGACAACCTCCAAAAGGCGCCCCAATCCCAT
>CAITZE010000431.1 GCA_903896775.1 uncultured bacterium | reverse complement strand
TCGAATTCCGCGAATTGGTCATAAGCGGAGGCGAGGCCACGATCACGCGCAGCAGAGAAGGCGTGATCGACTTCTTCAACTTCGCACCTGCAGCGGAAACGAGCCAAGCCGCCGCCGCGCCCTCAGCGGCAGAGTCCTTCAGTCTGAATATCGAGCGCCTGTTGATCGACGGCAGCACGTTGACCTTTCAGGACATTGCCAACGGCACCACCTTTAATGTGCAGGGTATCGACTTAAAGGTCATCGCAGGAGCGGGTGGTCCCGTCTCTCTTCGCGGCGATGCGACAGTCGCGAAAGTACCTGTCGCGATCGACGCTGCGATTGGCGAGTCCGGAACGGGTGGAATTAGAACACTTTCAGCTAATTTTAAACTGCCTGAGGCAGATGCCACCGCGCGGTTTTCCGGCGCCTTGACGCAAGTTGCAGGCAGTTGGGACATGCGCGGTGATTTAAATCTCGCAGGCACCAGCTCCGGTGCTGTGTTGGCGACATTAGGCGCAGTCGATGCCGGTACACCGATTCCGCAAGCGCTGCAGAAACCCTTTTCTGTCACCGCGAAAATTCGCGGCAATCCCGAAAGCTTTGCGGCTGATCCGTTGACGCTCGATATCGGAGGTACGCAGGCGAAAGGCGTGGTGAACTGGCGCGCTGCCACGCCGCCTCAATTGGATGTGAAAATCGAAACCGGCACGGTCGACGTTCAAGCCTGGCGCTTCGCCGAAGCGGTCTCACAACCGTTCGGTCCGTTTAGTCTGATAAAGCCCGCGCACGCGCAAGATGCTGTGGCCGCAAATGCCTTGTTTGCGCCCTTCAAGAACCTCGCAGCGACCTTCGATGTGCGCATGCCGGTTTTGTCCTATCGCGGTGAGACATTACGGGACGGCGTAATTTCCGCATCCCTCGATCACGGCGAATTGACGGTATCGGAAGCGTCCATAGTCTTGCCTGCTGCGACACGCGCCAAAGCATTTGGAATTGTGCGCTTTGACGACAGCGCCATGTTCGACGGCGCGATGGAAGCTGAGACGGGCGATCTGCGGGGCATGTTGGCCTGGCTTGGCATCAATCTCGATGCCACAAAAGCTTCGCCGGGCCGTCTCAGCAATGCGTCGTTTCGCGCAGCACTTCAAGGAACGCCAACGCAATTTACCTTGGCCGATATGACCGCGACCATCGACACCAGTACCGTCACCGGGCAAATGTCCTGGACACATGCGCCGCGCCCAACCTTGGGTCTGGATCTCGACATAAATTCTCTGAACGTCGATGCCTATCTCCCGCTTCTCAAACCAAGTGCGGCGACATCACAGACAGCCAATGCATCCACCTCGGGTTACGGCGTCACGCCAGCTTTCGCCGCATTGCGCGACTTGGTAGAATTTGATGCGGATGTGCGTGTGCAGATTGCGTCGGTGACGGCTGGCGGCGTGGCCAACGGCAAAGTCGGGCTCGATCTTGCGCTCAAAGACGCCACGATGAATATACGCTCGGCGTCTTTCGACAATGTCGGTGGAGTCACGGCGTGGTTCAGCGGCGGCATCGGCGGTTTTGGCGTCACGCCGCGCTTTGACGATCTGCAGTTCGACTTCTCTGCGCCAGATACCGCGCGCGTTGGCCGGTCTTTTGGATTTGATATGCCTCGGCCTTTGCGGTCGCTCACTCCGGTTTCGCTCACGGGCGTGATCAAAGGCAGCTTAGCTCAAGCAAATGTAGCTGCGACATTGAAGGCGGCGAGTCTCACAATTCATGCCTACGGGGAAGCGCTGACCTTAGATCAACAGCCGCACCTTAGCCTGAATGTGGATGCGAATGACGCGAGTTATGCTGCGCTCATGAAAGCCGCTGGCGTGGCTTGGCCGCTCAATTCCCCTGACCCTGGTCCCGTTAAGCTCACTGCGCATGTGACCCACGAAAAGGCCGATACGAAAATCCAAGCCCTCGCGGTGCATGTCGGCGAGAATACTTTGTCGGGCGAGCTGCGTATTCAACGCGCGCAAAAACAGCCTCAAATCACCGGCATACTCACGAATATAAATATCGCAGCCGACAAGTTGTGGCCGAAAGCGCCACCTTCCTTTGTTGCCCTTACGCCAGTATCTTCCGCGCGTGCTACGCCGCGCGCTCCGGCCGTGAAGCCGCCACCATGGTCCGATGAGCATTTCGATTGGTGGCTGCTGAAAGACTGGCACGGAAATATTCAACTCACAGGTTCGTCGCTCAATATTCGCGGCATACAGGTGCAGGATTTCGGCGCGAACCTTGTTGTTGCAGACAACGCGGCTGAGATTAACGGTTGGAGCGGTGTTGTCTTCGGCACGCCGGGCCAGATTTACCTGCGTGCTGTGGCAACACCGGTCCCGCTGGTTCAAGGCGAGATCGCTTTCTTGGGTGGCGATCTCACGGCTGTTGCCGGGGCGGTTAATGGCGGTGAAACCGGTCTCGGCGGTCTTAAGTCATCGGGGAAAATCGACTTTGCCGGAAGTTTTCGTGCGCAAGGGCAAAGTCCAGCTGCACTGGTCGCAGGTTTATCCGGCTCCGGCAGTTTGAAAATCACGGCGACCGAAACCGGTAGCGGCATCATTTCTGGATTGTTGGGCGCGGTCACCGCGGCAAGCCGGCTTGAAAATACGGCGAGTTCGCAGAAAGGCGGCGCGATTGCTTTGGAATCGCGCATCTCGGCCACGGATGGGAAAATCAGAATTGAAGACGCGACTGTGGCATCAAGATCTTATGGCGGGGCGTTTAGCGGTACCATCGATCTGGCGCGGTGGTTGGTGGATCTTTCGGGAAAACTTCGTCTCGAAGCGCGTGCCGCAACCGACGCGCCGCGACCAACGACAGTGCCGATCACCGTTAAGGGCGCGCTAGATTTGCCTAACATCACAATTCTGCCGGGATCTTAACCGCGCTTTTGCAGCTCGCGCAGCACGAAGATCCGAATGGCGCTAGACAGATTGCCGTCTCGCTTGCCGTCAATGACAGCAATCAGGTCGTTGATGGAGGTTTTCTTTTGAGTGGCAATATCTCGCAGCGCATTCCAGAACGGGGCTTCGATAGACACACTTGTGCGATGCCCGGCAATGTCGACTGATCGCTTCTTGATGCCGCTCGCGGGTGCTTCAGTCATGCGGCCCAGTCATATCGCCCGGTTTTACCCAAGCGTCGAAGTCGGCGGCAGTGACATAACCTGACTTCACTGCAGCATCTTTCAAAGTCGAACCGGAAGCATGAGCAGCTTTGGCGATCTCGGCCGATTTGTCATAGCCGATGTGGGGCGCCAACGCCGTCACAAGCATCAATGAGTTCTCTACATGCCGCGCGATGGCGGCTTTGTCCGGCTTCAGTCCGTTCACACAATGGGCAATGAAGCTGGTGATCGCGTCAGTCAGCAACCGGATTGATTGCAGAACGTTGTAAGCGATCACCGGTTTGAAGACGTTGAGCTCAAGATGCCCGTGGGAACCTGCGACGGTCACGGCCACGTGGTTGCCCATGACTTGCGCGCAAACCATCGTCAGAGCTTCGGCTTGGGTGGGATTAACCTTGCCCGGCATGATCGACGAACCAGGTTCATTGGCGGGAAGGATCAATTCTCCAAGACCCGAGCGTGGACCTGAGGCCAGCAAGCGGATATCGTTCCCGATCTTCATTAGCGATACAGCGATGGTATTCAACGCACCGGAAACTTCGACCATCGTGTCGTGGGTGGCGAGTGACTCAAAGAAGTTCACTGACGGCCAAAAAGCGAGATCCGTGGATTTGCGCAACTCGGCGCAGAACTTATCCGCAAAACCCTTTTTTGCATTCAATCCCGTCCCCACCGCCGTTCCGCCTTGGGCAAGGCGCAGCAAGCGGGGCAGGGTGGCCTTTAAACGGTCGAGGCTATAACCAGCTTGCGCCGCATAACCGGAGAATTCTTGGCCGAGCGTGAGCGGCGTTGCATCCTGCAAATGCGTGCGACCGATTTTGACGATGCTTGCAAAAGCCTCGGCTTTGTTATCAAGGCTGGCATGCAATCGTTCCAAAGCCGGCATGAGACGGCTTGATATTTCGGTTGCCGTCGCGATGTGCATGACGGCGGGAAAGCTATCGTTGGACGATTGCCCGCGATTGACGTGATCGTTTGGGTGTATCGGGGTTTTGCCGCCGCGTTTGCCGGTCAGAATTTCGTTGGCCCGGCCCGCGATCACCTCGTTGGCGTTCATGTTGGTCTGCGTGCCAGAGCCCGTCTGCCAAACTACGAGCGGAAATTCGTCGTCCAGTTTCCCGTCGGCGACTTCTTGAGCTGCTTGAGCAATCACGTCCGCCACATCCACCGGTAGTTCGTTGAGGGCTTTGTTGGCGAGCGCCGCGGCGCGCTTTTGGGCGCCGAAGGCACGGATTAAAGCAATCGGCATACGCTCACCGCCGATTTTGAAATTCTCCAGGCTGCGCTGGGTCTGTGCCCCCCAGTAGCGGTCGGCGGGAACCGCGATTGCGCCCATGCTGTCGGTTTCGCTGCGGGTAGACATCGAAGGCCTCGCTTTCAGGCCAATGCTGAAAGGAATGAGGCGGCGGCGTCAAGAGCCGCCGTCAAATTTTGGTCATGAGTCCGGCCGGATGTACGGCGCGGTTTAAGATCGTGATCGCCGTCTTCCGCCCAATGGATGCGAATGGCTTCAGACAATGTGAGGGCGGAGACGGCTTCCTGGTTTCCCATGGGGTCGCGTGTGCCCTGGCATATAAGAGTAGGGGTCTTAAGAGATTTAAGATGTTCCGTGCGTGGTTTGTCTTTGCGGCCTGCGCCATAAAATGGATAGCCCAGGCACAATAGCCCGCGCACTTTGGCTTCATCGGCGATTAGGCTGGCCATGCGCCCACCCATGGACTTGCCGCCAATCACCAGAGTCTTCGCACCAATTTCCGCGATCACATCACGCCAAGTCTCCAGCAGAACCGGCTGCCGGTCCGGCGGTTTGCGTTTGCCGGTCTCGCGCCGCGCCGCCATGTAAGGAAACTCAAACCGCGCGACTCTAAATCCTTGTGCCACCAAACCTTCAGCGAAGAAGGTCATGAACGGCGTATCCATGGGCGCACCGGCGCCGTGAGCAAGCGCGATGGTCAGTGGCGCGGACTTGGGTCCATTCCAGAGAAGTGCCGGACTCAAAGCTGCTGGAAGAAATCGTTGCCCTTGTCGTCGACAACAATAAAGGCCGGGAAGTCTTCGACTTCGATCTTCCACACAGCTTCCATGCCGAGCTCGGGATACTCCAGCACTTCAACCTTTTTGATGGAGTTCTCGGCCAGCAATGCCGCTGCGCCACCGATGGAGCCCAAGTAGAAGCCGCCATGTTTTTTGCAGGCTTCAGTGACGGCTTTAGAGCGATTGCCTTTGGCGAGCATGACCATCGACCCGCCATGGGCCTGAAACTCATCGACATAAGAGTCCATGCGTCCAGCAGTGGTGGGCCCAAAAGCGCCGGAGGCATAGCCGGTCGGTGTCTTGGCAGGACCAGCGTAGTACACCGGATAGCGTTTGAAATATTCAGGCAACCCTTCGCCGCGGTCGATGCGCTCTTTGAGTTTCGCGTGCGCGATATCGCGAGCAACAACCAAGGGGCCCGTCAGTGAAACGCGGGTCTTGGTCGGATATTTGCTG
>CAITZE010000430.1 GCA_903896775.1 uncultured bacterium | reverse complement strand
GACAACAGTTTTGCCGAGCTGCTTTACTTCTCGACTGAGACCTATACCTCGCTGGGTTTCGGTGACGTTTACCCGCTGGGCGGCTTTCAGTTGATCGCTGGCGTCGAAGCACTGCTCGGCCTTCTGATGATCGGATGGTCGGCATCCTTCACTTACTTGGAGATGCAGCGCTTCTGGGAGGCCCATCCGGGCCACCGGAACCGCTCGGATAAGGAGAAAAATGGCTGATTTCGGCTGTTTTACCCGCTTTCTCCAGGAAAGCCGCGGCTTGACGTAGCCCGCCCCATTTCGTAAAACACCGCACCCCGCCGGGACGGCTCGCCGTTCAGGGGACAGAATTCACCGTTACCCGAGGATCAAGTCATGGCCCGCCGCTGCGGTATCACTGGCAAGCAAGTTATGACGGGCCACAATGTGAGCCACGCCAACAACAAGTCGCCGCGCAAGTTTCTGCCGAACCTGCAGCGCGCCTCGTTGATCTCCGATGCGCTCGGCCGTCAGGTGCGCGTGCGCGTCACCGCCGCCGCGCTTCGCACCATTGAGCACAACGGTGGCCTCGACAGCTACCTTAAGAGCGTCAACAACTCGAAGTTGTCGGTCTCGTTTCAGAAGCTGAAGCGTCAGATCGAAAAGAAGCAAGCCGCGACCGCCTAACGATCAGGTCAGCGCTACGAAAAAAAGGCCGGGCATTTGCCCGGCCTTTTTCTTTTCAGCCACCTTTGCAGTGAAGGGGACTCTCGTCACACGTGTTTCAAGCAAGCTTGGCTTTGAAGAAGGCGATGGTCCGATCCCACGACAGCTTGGCCGCGTCGGCGTCGTAGCGTGGCGTGGTATCGTTGTGAAAGCCATGGTTCACATTGGGATAAATGTAGCCTGTGTGCTCGAGCTTGGCTTCCTTTAGCGCGGCTTCGTAGGCGGGCCATCCTTCAGTGATCTTGGTGTCGAGTCCGGCGTAGTGGGCCATCAACGCGCCCTTGATCTTCATCGCATCTTCTTTGGAAGGCTGGACTCCGTAATAGGGGGCAGCAGCCGCCATTTCGGGGAAGCGGGTTGCTACGGCGTTGGCGATGCCACCGCCGTAGCAGAAGCCGGTAACGCCGAGCTTTCCATTCACGTCGCTACGAGCCTTGAGAGCCTCGAATGCCGCGAAGAAATCTTCACGCAGCTTGCCGGGGTCGAGCGTCCGCTGCATTTCGACACCCTTCTCGTCGTTGCCGGGGTAACCGCCTAGCGGGGTTAGACCGTCGGGTGCCAGGGCCAGGAAGCCGGCCTTAGCGAGGCGGCGCGCGACGTCTTCGATATAAGGGTTGAGACCGCGATTCTCATGGACAACGAGGACGCCCGGAATTTTGGTCGCGGCGTTGGCGGGCTTAGCCACGTAAGCGCGGATCGAGTTGTGACCCTTGGGCGATGCATACGTGATGTATTCGGTCTTGATGGCTGGGTCCTTCGGATCGACCTGCTGGGCCAGCGCATACTTCGGCGATAGCATCTCGAGCAGTGCCGCGGCAGTGACACCGCCGGTGGCATATTTTGCTGCTTGATTGAGGAATTCCCGACGGTTGACGGTGCCGTGGGCATAACCGTCATAGAGATCGAGCAACCGTTGATCGAAGTCTTTCGCTTTTAGCCGTTCCATGATTCTCACTCCCT
>CAITZE010000429.1 GCA_903896775.1 uncultured bacterium | reverse complement strand
CAAAGAACTTAGTCGCACTCTCAGGGTACAACTCAATCAACTGGTCCTTAGGCGCGCCCACTTCTCCAAGAAAGAATTTGTTCCCCTCTCGGGTGAGTGCCAAGAAGAGGTACGGGTCGTCCTCTCCGTAAAATCCGACATACTTATCGAACTGACTGGGATCGAATGGAACAGCAGTGCGAGGTTGGCGCTGTTCGGCGAGCCGCTGCGTTCTCTCTTGGACTCTGTCCTCAAGAGACGCCGACCGATTTCGAACCCAGCGCGGGCGCGTCCCCCTCGCAGTTCTTGAATTCTTTTGCTTTACACGCGGCGGCGAATTCCTGCGCTTGGCTGATCTGTGCGGCGTCCATAAGCGCTGCAACATCGTCGCGGCGCTTTGCAGCAAGTTGACTAGCGTTTCCGGCTACGCGTTCGGACGCAAGAGTCAAATACGCGTAAGCTTTCACGAGATCTTGCGGCAGTGACTGTCCGCCCGCGTAAAAAATACCCAAGGCAAATTGCGCGGACGCGTTCCCTTGCGCGGCAGACGCTAGAAACAATTTCACAGCCTGTTTCTCGTCTTGGGGAACGCCCACGCCTCTTACATAAAGGTTGCCGAGACTGACCTGCGCCTCGGCGAGGCCTTTATCAACGGCAAGCCGATAAAATTTCACAGCGGCGTCAATATCCTTCGGCACGCCCCGGCCATTTTCGTAAATCAGGCCAAGATTAAATTGCGCACGCGCATCACCTTGTGCTGCCGCAACGCGAAACCATTTTAGAGCCTCAGCGTCATCTTTCGGAACGCCGGTCCCGCGACTGTATAAAGCGCCAAGGCCAACCTCGGCCGCCACGACGCCTTTTTCTGCCGCAAGCCGGAAATATTTTGCTGCGGCTTCATCGTCTTTTGGAACGCCGCGTCCCGTTTCATACGCGAGCCCGAGACTGGTTTGGCCACCGCTGTCACCTTGGTCTGCGGATTGTTTGAATAACTTTGCCGCTTCCGTCTCGTCCTTCGGCACGCCTTGCCCAGTCATATACAAAGCGCCGAGAAGTGTTTGTGCCCGTGCTAAACCCGTTTCCGCAAGCGGGCGAAGAATTTGCACGGCGGCATCAAAATCCTTTTTCGCAATTGCCGCCTGCGCATCATCGATGGGAGCGGCCATCGACGGAATAGCAGAAAAAGTTACGCTGATAGCAACGCAAAGCGTGATGATACGCAGCATTGGCATTCTCCCTATAATTGCGATTATAGGCGAGTGCACGTCAGGTATAAATAATAATCACTTTGCTGATGGCAATGTGAACTGCGTCATTTAGACGATTTAAGCCCGTGGATTATAGGGCTTCTTCGCGCTCCAGGATTTGACGAACTCCTCAAGCTCGGCATCCGGCGCTTTCGGCAGCATCACTTTCAGCGTGACGTAAGCGTCGCCCGCAGCTTCGCGCTTGGTCGCGGAGATGCCTTTACCTTTGAGGCGCAGGCGCGTGCCGCTGTTGGCGCCCTTCGGGATCGAGACCGTCACGGGGCCGTGCACGGTCGGCACTTCGGCTTTGCCGCCCATGACCGCTTCGCCGAGCGAGAT
Source organism: uncultured bacterium (assembly GCA_903896775.1). Classification (GTDB taxonomy): domain Bacteria; phylum Pseudomonadota; class Alphaproteobacteria; order Rhodospirillales; family Rhodospirillaceae; genus SHVO01. The sequence goes on along the minus strand of CAITZE010000429.1, from coordinate 2,916 downwards.
CGGCAATTCCACATGAATGTCGCGGCCTTCGCGCCGATAGATGGGATCGGGCTTGATGCGTATTTCCACCAGGGCGTCGCCGCCCTGTTGTGTACCCTGGCCTTTGAGGCGGATGGTCTGGCCGTCGCTGATGCCGGCGGGGATTCCAACGTCGAGCGATTTGCCGTCGGGCATAGTGACGCGGCGTTTGGCGCCAGTTGCCGCATCGGCGAAATCCACCTCAAGTTTAAAACGCGTGTCTTCGGCCTGCTGGAAACCGCCACCCATTCCTCCGGGACCGCCGCCGCCCCTAAACATGCCGCCGAATAAATCCGAGAGGTCTTCGAAACCAAACCCGCCCGCACCTTGTCCCGCACCCGGATGCCCGCCAGCAAAACCGCCACCGGGGCCAGCACGACCGCCTCCCCGCGCAAAGGGGTTTTGGCGGACTTCGGCGCCCGAGGCATCCAGCTCGCCGCGGTCGAAACGCGCGCGCTTGGCCGGATCGCCAATGATGTCATTGGCGGTGTTCAGCTCTTTGAAGCGGTCTTCGGCTTTTTTGTCCCCGGGAAATAGGTCGGGGTGGGATTTCTTCGCCAAGCGGCGAAAAGCCTTTTGAATCTCGCTGTCGCTGGCGTCACGAGTGACGCCGAGTACGGTATAGGGGTCTCTTGCCATGGTCGCTTTATACCCAATCACCTTTCGTCGCACACTTGTTAGGTGCGATTGGCCGCCAAGTTTGTAAAGTCAGTCTCATAACAGGTCGCCTAACCCCCTACACTTAAAAGGGGAACAGGCGGAAAAGACTTCGCCATCGGGAAAATCCCGGCTTATTTTACGCCGCCGTTCGCCATTATAGTGGGCGCGGGTCGGATGGATACCTTGGGGTCACATGAGTAAAGAGCGCAACTGGAAGAAGTGGACGCAGCCGGTCCTCATCCTGGTGCTCGTCTTCGTGGCCGTGGCGTCGATCATGACCATTGTCGCGGTCGAAATCTTGAACCTGCAAGAGCTGGTTTGACACACCCAGGACGTCAAGGACCAGCTGGTCGAGACCATGGATTTGCTGAAGGACAGCGAAGCCGCCGTACGCGGCTTTGTCCTCAGCAACGACGACGGGATGCTCCAGCCCTATATCGACGCGCGCGATAAGATCGGCCCCGGCCTCGACAGGCTCGAGCAGCTGACCCGCGACAACCCGGCCCAGATCGCCAGTGTCAAAGAACTGCGCGAGATCGTCATCGACCGCATGGAGCAGTTCAAGAACGGCGCGGTGTTCAACCCGAACCGCACCTTGCCCATCACGGTCGGCAAAGGGCCCGAGACGCAAGGCCGCATCAAAGAGGTCATCGCCAAGATGACCGCCGAGGAGAACCGCCTGCTCGCGGAACGCCGCCACACCGTGACGCGCATCAGCGCGACCCTGCAATTGCTGGCCTATGGCACGCTGTTCATGGTCATGGGCACGGCGATCTTCGCGCTGGCCCGCGCCCGCCGCCAGCGCGACGAGTTGCGCATCGCACAGGATGAGCTGAGCGCTGCTAACGCGCACCTCAACACTGAAATCGCCGAACGCACCAAGGTCGAAGAACAGCTGCGCCAGGTGCAGAAGATGGAAGCCATCGGTCAGCTTTCCGGCGGCATCGCCCACGACTTCAACAACATGCTGGCGGTGATTATCGGCGCGCTCAATGTCATGCAGCGCCGCCTTGATCGCGGCGACACAAATATCGGCGAGTTCATGAAGGCGGCCATCGACGGCGCCATGCGCGGCGGGGCCTTGACCCAACGCCTGCTGGCGTTCGCGCGCAAACAAGTGCTGGAGCCGCGCCCGCTCGACCTCAACAAGCTCGTCTCGGGCATGTCGGACCTGTTGCGCCGCACGCTGGGCGAAACCGTGCTGACGGAAGTCATCCTGGCCGGCGGGTTATGGCGTGTGCATGCCGATGCCCATCAATTCGAAACCGTGATCCTTAATCTCGTCGTCAACGCGCGCGACGCCATGGTGAACGGCGGCAAGCTGACCATCGAGAACAACAATGCGCATTTGGACGAAGGGTATGTCGGGCGGCATCTCGACATTCCGCCGGGCCAATACGTGCTGCTGTGCGTCTCCGACACCGGCACCGGCATGTCGCCGGAAATTCTGGCCAAGGTCTTCGATCCGTTTTTCACCACCAAGCCCACCGGGCGCGGGACGGGACTGGGCCTCTCCCAAGTTTACGGTTTCGTCAAACAGTCGGGCGGTCACATCAAGATCTATTCCGAGCCGGAGCAGGGTGCGACCATCAAGATCTACCTGCCGCGCTATCACGGCGCTGGCGAAGAACCGGTTGCGAGCGTTGTGGCGACGGCGTCGCCGCAAGGACGCGCGCATGAGAAAATCCTGGTGGTGGAAGACGAAGACGCGGTGCGTGCGCTGACCGCCGAGGGCCTGCGCGATTTGGGCTACACGGTGCTGGCGGCCAACGGCGGCGAAGAAGCCTTGAAGCTTTTGGACCTCAATCCCGATACCCTGCTGCTCTTCACCGACATCGTGATGCCGAACATGAACGGACGGCAAGTGGCCGAGGAAGCGATGAAGCGCAAGCCGGGCCTGAAGGTGCTCTACACCACCGGCTATACCCGCAACGCCGTGGTGCATAACGGCACGCTCGATCCGGGTGTGCGCCTGTTGGCCAAGCCCTTCACGCTGGAGCAAATGGCGCGCATCATTCGCGATGTGCTGGATGGGTCGTAAGGCGCACTGCGTCTCTGCTTATCCGGGGGCGTGTTCATGAGCATCCTGACGCTGATTCTGGTGCTGCACTTTGCCGTGGCGCTTCCGGTCTGCGCCCATATCCTGCTGACCAAACATGAATCCGCTGTGCCGGGATGGCTCGCGGTAGTGCTGGTCTCGCCGTTCCTGGGCGCCTTCTTCTATTGGATTCTCGGCAT
>CAITZE010000428.1 GCA_903896775.1 uncultured bacterium | reverse complement strand
TGTGCGAGGTGTTCAGCGGTTTTCGCTAAAACCGGATCGTCGCCGGGCGCGGTGATGGCACAAAGGCCCGGCTCGATAAAGGCGGCTAACGCGCGTACATCTGTGTTCAATCGGTCGCCGGGATGACGTTCCGGCAGCCAGATCACGCGGGCCGCGCCGAGCCAGGCTTGAAAAATGCCGAAGGCTTCGATTTGCGTCAGCCCCGGATTACGCGCGGTATCGAAGACGGCCGACGCTAAGGCGAGCAATGTGCCGCGGCCGTCGGCAACAAAGCTGCTGCCTTCCAGTGTGAGCGGTGCGCGAAAGCGGCGTACTTCGGCTGTGCCGAGCAGCGCGTGAGCAAGATCGGCATCGCGTGTATCGCCGCGCGCCCCCCCAGCCGTTGAAACGCCAGTCCACCGCCGCCGCGCCGCCCTTACCATCCACCAGGAACGTGGGCCCGGTATCGCGCAAGCGCAACGACGCATAATCCATCGGCACAATGTCGTTGATATCCGCGCCGCAGATCGCGCGCGCCGCAGCTTCGTGGCCAGGCGCGACAAGCAGCGAAACCGGCTCGAAAGCCGCCGCGGCATGTACGACGGCAGCCATGGCAACTTGCAGCGGGGGATTATCAATCGGCCAGGGCAGCCATAACCGCGCTTGCCGATGGCTATCGGCGGGCATGTAGAAAGCGTCGGCCGCGGGATTTACCGCAGCTCCGCTGAATGCCGCAGCGCTGGCTTGAGTCACGCTCATTCTACCTTGATAGCGCCCGCGCGAACGGAGCGGTCCAGAACAAACTCACGCAAAACTAGCGCGCTTTATGCTGAGCCGAAACACAATTTGTGAGTCGTAAACATGTGCATGATTTTATGCGGCGCCGTAACCGCCGCCGCCCGGCGTGCGCACTGTTACGATGTCGCCAGAATTGACTCGGGTTTCGCTAGTCGCGCCAAGTGCTTCCACCGATCCGTCAACGCGTGTGACTGAGGTTTCGCCGCCCAACGCGTCACCGCCGCCATTCAGCCCGAAGGGACGGATGCTGCGTCGCCCGGACAGGATCGCCGCGGTCATAGGCTCGTGAAAACGGATGCGCCGAACCACGCCGTCGCCGCCGTTGTATTTCCCAGCGCCGCCGGAACCAACGCGGATGGAAAACTCCTCGACGGTCACGGGATAGCGCCATTCAAGCACTTCCGGGTCGGTCAGGCGGGAATTGGTCATATGCGTCTGCACGGCCGCAGCGCCATCGAATCCATGACCTGCGCCCGAACCGCCGGCGATGGTTTCGTAATATTGGTGGCGTTCATTGCCGAAGGTGAAGTTGTTCATGGTGCCTTGGCTGGCGGCCAGAACGCCAAGCGCGCCGTAAAGCGCGTCACAGATCGTCTGCGACGTTTCGACATTTCCAGCCACGACCGCCGCGGGAAACTGCGGATGGAGCATAGAGCCGGCGGGAATAATCAGCTTCAAAGGCCGCAGAACACCGTCATTCAGCGGAATCTCGTCGGCAATCAGCGTCCGGAAAACATACATGACTGCAGCGCGGCAGATTGCCGCCGGCGCGTTGAAGTTGGTGGGCCGCTGCGCCGATGTGCCCGTGAAATCGATGATCGCACTCGCCTTTTGGCGGTCTAGGGTGACTGTAACTTTTATTGTGCCGCCGTCGTCCATGGGACAGGTGAATGTGCCCGAAGATAGCGTCGCGATCACGCGGCGCGTTGCCGCTTCGGCATGATCTTGCACATAGCCCATATAGGCGACGACGGTTTTACGACTCAGCTCGGCGACAATGCGCCGCAGCTCGGTAACACCTTTGGCGTTAGCCGCGGCTTGGGCACGTAGATCAGCAAGGTTCATCTCGACGTTACGCACCGGATACGGCCCAGCGGTGAGAGCCGTGCGGAGCGCAGCATCTTGAAAGACACCGTTTTTCACGAGGCAGAGATTATCGATCAGGACACCTTCATCGGCCAAGGTGCGGCTGGTTGGCGGCATGGAGCCCGGCGTCGCGCCGCCAATGTCGGCATGGT
>CAITZE010000427.1 GCA_903896775.1 uncultured bacterium | reverse complement strand
GTGGGACACATGCGTTCCGGAATCGTTGCACAGAAGGTGGGTATGACCCGCCTGTTCACTCCAGAGGGCACCCACGTGCCCGTCACCGTGCTTAAGGTCGACGGCGTGCAAGTGGTGGCTCAGCGTACGCAAGAGAAGGACGGCTACACCGCCGTTCAGCTCGGCATCGGTACGCGCAAAACCAAACGCGTCAATCGCGCGCTCAAGGGCCACTACGCCAAAGCCGGCGTCGAACCCAAACGTAAGCTGGTTGAATTCCGCGTCGGCGCAGACAAGTTGCTGGACGTCGGCGCTGAACTGGCGCCCTCGCACTTCATCGCCGGTCAGTATGTCGACGTTACCGGCACCACGATTGGTAAAGGTTTCGCCGGTCCGATGAAGCGCTGGAACTTCGCTGGTTTGGAAGCTTCGCACGGCGTGTCGGTTTCGCACCGTTCGCATGGTTCGACCGGTCAGCGTCAAGATCCCGGCCGTACTTTTAAAGGCAAGAAGATGGCCGGTCATCTCGGTACCGAGCGCGTCACTGTCCAAAATCTCCAGGTCGTCTCGGTCGATGACGGCAAAGGCTACATCTTTATCAAGGGCGCGGTGCCCGGACATGCCGGCGGTTATGTGCTGGTCCACGACGCCGTGAAGCTCAAGCTGCCTAAGGACGTGCCGCAGCCGGCCGGCCTGAAGGCCAAGAAGGACTAACGGCCATGAAGTTGGACGTCATCAATCTCGATAAGAAGAGTGTCGGCTCCGTCGACGTCTCCGACGCCGTGTTCGACGCCGAAGTGCGCGGCGACATTCTGCAGCGCGTTGTGCGCTGGCAGTTGGCCAAGCGCCAAGCTGGCACGCATAAAGCTAAAGTCATCAGCGAAGTCAGCGGCACAACCAAGAAGCCGTTCAAGCAGAAGGGCACCGGTGGCGCTCGTCAAGGTTCGCTCCGTTCGGCTCAGATGCGTGGCGGCGGCGTGATCTTCGGACCAGTCGTCCGTAGCCATGCTCACAGCCTGCCCAAGAAAATCCGCGTGCTCGGTCTCAAGACCGCGATCTCGTCCAAAGCCAAAGAAGGCAAGCTCGTCATTCTCGATAACGTCGAGAGCAAAATGGGCAAGACGAAAGACTTGGTGAAGAGTTTCGCGAAGCTCGGCTGGACCTCGGCTCTGATCATCGATGGCGCGCTGGACGAAGGTTTCGCTCGCGCCGCCCGCAACATCAAAGGCATCGACGTGCTGCCGAGCCAGGGTGCCAATGTTTATGACATCCTGCGCCGCGACACTCTGGTGTTGACCAAGGCCGCAATCGAGAAGCTCGAGGAGCGCCTGAAATGAGCACTGCAGAAAAGAAACCCGCGAAAGCGAAGAAGGCCAAAGCTGCGCCGAAAGCCGGTGCTGCGATTGATCCGTCGCTCTATGACATCGTGCTCGCGCCGCATATCACTGAAAAAGCGACCATGGCGTCCGAGCACAATCAGGTTGTGTTCCGCGTGGCTTTGAAAGCGACCAAGCCGCAGATCAAGCAGGCCGTCGAAGCTTTGTTCAAGGTCAACGTCACTTCTGTGAACACGCTGATCACTAAAGGCAAAACCAAGCGCTTCCGCGGCCGTCTCGGCACGCGCGGCGACGTCAAGAAAGCAATCGTCACGCTGGCCGCCGGCCAGTCGATCGATGTGACCACAGGACTCTAAGTCATGGCGTTGAAAACCTTTAATCCGGTTACCCCGTCGCTCCGCAACACGGTTTTGGTGGAACGCAGCGATTTGCATAAGGGCAAGCCCCACAAGGCTTTGACCGAAGGCATGCACTCCACGGGCGGTCGTAACCACAGCGGCGTCATCACCAGCCGTTTCATGGGCGGCGGTCACAAGCGTCGTTATCGTC
>CAITZE010000426.1 GCA_903896775.1 uncultured bacterium | reverse complement strand
TCTTACAACACGTTGATAGCGGTTCAGCGCGAGACCATCGACAACCTGCAGGAAGCCGTAGCGGTGTTCGGCGCCGATGGTCAACTGCGCCTCGCCAATCCCGCCTTCGCGGAATTGTGGGAGTTGAGCCTCGAAGCTCTGCGCGAAGGCCCGGTTATGAGTGCGGTGATCGAAGCCTTCCGCGATTTCTTCGAAGACGTGCAAGTGTGGACACGCCACCGCGCCGTCATGCTCGCCGCCTTAGCTGCCGACCGCGAGCGCACCACCCAGCAGGGCCGCGTCGTACGCAGCGATGGTTCGGTGCTGGAATTCATCTCCGTGCCGCTGCCCGACGGCGGCGTGCTGTTCTGCTACAACGACGTCTCCGCACCGGAGCGTGTCGCCCAAGCTCTGCGTGGCCGCGCCGAGGCGTTGACCGCGACCGACAAACTGCGCACCGAATTCATCACCAATGTTGCCGCCGAGCTGGAAGGCCCGCTCGCAACAATTTCCGCTTTGGCCATGGGGCTGGACGGCGGCGGCGCAGACGCCCAACGCCCGCGTCCCCAAGCAAAGGCAGGCGCGCAAGCGCCCGCACAGGCCGCGGTTCGCGAGATCATCGGCTCAGCGAAAATGCTGAAAACCCTGATCGAAGACGTGCGCGATCTTTCGGGGATGGAGGCCGGACAACAAACGCTGCATCTCGATTCCTTCGATATCCGCGAGGTCGTTGAACGTGTCGCCTCCATGACCCGCGAGGCCGTAAAGCGTCGCGGCGTGTCGCTGGTCGTCAATTGCCCCGACGATGCGGGATGGATGATCGGCGATGCCGTGCGCATCAAACAGACCCTCTTCCACGTGCTCAGCGGCGCCTTGAAAAATGTCGCCGGCAACCGCATCGAATTGTCGGTACAACGTGGGCCGCGCGACGGGGTCGCCAATGACGTGACGTTCGCAGTGCGTCACACAAGTAACGAGAGTTATGGCCCCGGCCTTGGCGTCTATCTCGCTCAGCGCATGGTCGAGCTGCACGGTGGCCGCCTTGAGATTATAACCGATGGCGACGACACGGTGGTTGCCTGCCGCCTGCCGGCGGGTGGGCTTGCCGGGCGCGCAGCAACTGGATCGTAGATGCTGACGCTTGCCACGGAAAAAGACACGCTGGCCTTGGGCGCGGCACTTGCAGCCGAGGCACAGCGCGGTGATGTCATCGCACTGGTAGGACCGCTCGGGGCTGGTAAAACCACCCTTGCGCGCGGATTCATCCAACGGCTGACAACATATGACGAAGAAGTCGTCAGCCCGACGTTTACGCTTGTTCAAGTTTATGAGGCTGCCGCCGCGCCGGTCTGGCACTTCGACCTATATCGGCTGGACAATGCCAACGACGCCTTGGAATTAGGGTTTGAGGACGCGCTCGCGACGGGCATCAGTCTGATCGAGTGGCCCGAACGCCTAGGCGCGCTTTTGCCTGCCAAGCACCTCAAGGTCGCGTTATCTTCCGCGGGCCTCGGCCGGCAGGCGGATCTGTCCGGTGGCCCGGCGTGGGTGGATCGTATTGCAGCAGTGAGTAAGTATGTCAGCGGAACGTGAGACCCTGATCGCGGAATTTCTGAAACGCAATGGCTGGGATCAAGCCAGGCGCGGCCGTTTGGCGGGCGATGCATCGTTCCGCAAATATGATCGCTTAGAAGATCAGCGTGGCCGTGTAGTACTCATGGATGCGCCGCCGCCGCAGGAAGACGTGCGTCCCTTTGTGCGGATCGCGCGGCATTTGCATGCGCTGGGTTTTTCCGTGCCTCAGGTCCTCGCGGAAGATCCCGATGCGGGGCTGCTTCTGTTGGAAGACCTGGGCGACGATACTTACACGCGCCTGTTCGCGCGCGGGCATGACGAACACGCGCTCTATGCCCTTGCTATCGACGCCTTGATTGCCCTGCACCGGCGGGCCGACGCGGTACCCGCGGGCGTGCAGCCTTACGGCATGCCGCGCATGCTGGAAGAAGTGGGCCGTCTGTATACCTGGTATTTGCCGCTGCTTGGCGCACCGGCCTTATCGGCCGCCGCGCTGAAAGAATTCGAAACCCTCTGGCAGGAGGTTCTGCCGCTGGCCTGGAAAGCGCCGACATCGCTGATCTTGTTCGACTACCATGTCGACAATCTGCTGCTGATCCCGGGGCGCGCAGGCATGAAAGCGTGCGGCTTGTTAGACTTTCAGGATGCCGTGGCAGGCCCCGTCACTTACGATCTCATGTCCTTGCTGGAAGATGCGCGGCGCGATGTGAATGCAGCACTGATTGCCGATATGAAGCAGCGCTACCTCGCGGCCTTTCCAGCTGTCACACCGGCGGACTTTGCAACATCATGGGCTGTCATGGCGGCACAACGCCATTCCCGTGTCATCGGCACCTTCGCGCGCCTCAAATTGCGCGACAACAAGCCGCACTATCTCGTCCACATGCCGCGCCTCTGGCGCTACATGGATATGTGCCTTGCACATCCGTCGCTGGCGAAGCTCAAAGCCTGGTTCGATACCCACATCCCGCCATCGCTGCGCGTTGTACCAGCATGATGCCGAATACAGCCATGTTGCTGGCGGCGGGGCTGGGCACGCGTATGCGCCCCCTCACCGACCATGTGCCAAAGCCCCTCGTCAAAGTCGGCGGCAAAAGCTTAATCGACTGGACGCTAGATAAACTTGCGGCAGCCCACGTGAAACGTGCCGTCGTCAATGTGCATTACCTGGCGCCCTTGTTGATCGACCACCTGCAATACCGCGCAGAACCTGTCGTCACGATTTCGGACGAAACTGAACGGTTGCTCGATACCGGCGGCGGCATTGTTAAGGCGCTCCCGTTACTGGGCGACGAAGCGGTTTTTGTTTTTAACTGCGACGCCATCATTCGCGACGGCAAAACGCCGATGCTGAACCGGCTTGCGGCGTCATGGAATCCAGATGCGCTCGATGTCGTGATGTTGGTGCATCCGCGCGCAAGCGCACATGGTTTCGACGGCGCGGGTGACTTCTTTATCGATGACGCTGGGAACATGAAGCGGCGCGGTAGCGCACACGAAGCGCCTTTTGTGTATGCGGGCGCTTATATCCTTCATCCGCGCGTATTGGCGCAAGAGCCACTTGCACCCTTCTCTATGAACAAGATCTGGGACCGCGCCATTGCCGCCGGACGCATGAAGGCGATTGTGCACGATGGCGCTTGGTATCACGTCGGCACACCGGAAGCCGTCGGCGAAACCGAAGCTTTATTGGCGCGGGCATGACGCGTGCGACGTCATGGCGCACCCAGGCCGCGCGGGCTCACGCGGCCGGTAAGCCTGCGGTCTTCACCATTCCCGCCGATGCGCCTTTTGTCGATGCGCTCGCCTCCGGCATTCTTGAAGACACTGCCGGCGATCCTTTGGCACTGGCGGCCGTGACAGTGCTGCTGCCGACACGGCGCGCCTGCCGGTCTTTGCGCGAGGCTTTCCTGCGCTTGAGTAACGGCAAGCCTTTGCTGCTGCCCCGTCTTACGCCGCTCAACGATATGGATGACGAAGAGGCATTATTCTCAAGTTACGCGGCCTCCGAAGCCGTCGCGGATATTCCGCCGCCGATCTCTGCTCTGAAGCGCCAACTGATGCTGGCGCGCCTGATCCAATCGTTGCCGCCGGAGCTAGGTGAACCACAACCGGAACAGGCCGTGCAGCTCGCAGAAGAACTCGCCAAGTTCCTCGATCAAGTTCAAACCGAACGCCTCACCTTCGACAATCTGAAAAACCTCGCGCCCGAACGTTTCGCCCGCCATTGGCAGGAAACTGTCCGCTTCATGGAAATCCTGACGCAAGCGTGGCCGCAGATTCTGGCCGAGGATGGCGTCATCGATCCCGCCGAGCATCGCAACCGCGTTTTCGCGGCACAGGCCGCTGCCTGGGCCAAAAGCGGCGCACATGGACCGGTCATCGCGGCAGGTTCCACAGGCAGCATACCCGCGACGGCCGATGTTCTGGCGACGGTCGCGAACCTCGCCGATGGCTGTGTTGTGTTGCCGGGCTTGGATATGAACCTTGATACTGAAGGCTGGAACGCGGTGGATGAAACTCACCCGCAGTACGGCCTGCAGCAGCTTCTCGCGCATATTGGTATTGAGCGCGACGTTGTTGCGCTGTGGCCGCAGGCTGCCGCCGCTTCAACGCAGCGCGGACGTTTCCTGAGCGAAGTCATGCGCCCCGCCGCGACAACCCATGCCTGGCGGTCGATGCCGGATTTCGATGCAAGCGCGGTAGCCGGCATCGCGCGTATCGATTGCCCAGCGCCGCGTGAAGAGGCCGAAGTCGTCGCGCTCATCATGCGTGAAACATTAGAGCAAAGGGAACGCACCTGCGCGCTGGTGACGCCGGACCGCAACCTCGCGGAACGCGTGACCACAGAGCTGAAACGCTGGAACATCGAGGTCGACGATTCCGCCGGACGCCCGCTGGATCAGACCCCGCCGGGCGCGTTCTTGCGTTTGATCGCCGCGATGGTGGCCGAGGATTTCGCGCCCGTGCCCGTGCTCGCGACCTGCAAACATCCATTGGCGGCAGCGGGGCGCGACCCTGGCGAGTTCCGCGCCCTGACACGTCTTGCCGAGCGCGAGATTTTGCGGGGACCGTTGCCGCCCGCCGGACTGCAGGATCTATCGCAATTGATCCGCCCGTCGAACCCGCACACACAGGATCTCACCGCGTGGATCGCGCTGCTCAAAAAATGCTGCGATTCATTCATCGACATTATGAGCAAACCGCAAGCCCCACTCTCGGCATTGCTGGCCGCCCATATGGAAGCCGCCGAAGCGTTGGCCGAGACGCGCGATGCGCCCGGCCCGTTAAGGCTGTGGGCCGAAGATGCCGGCGAAGCCGCAGCGAGTTTTGTCGCCGAGTTGGCCCAATGCGCAGACACGCTGCCGCCCATAACGCCTGCGATTTATCCGGCGATTTTGGAGACGCTGATGGCGAGCCGCGTGGTTCGTCCGCGTTACGGTAAGCACCCACGCCTGCATATTCTGGGTCCCTTGGAAGCCCGCCTGCAGCGCTTTGATGTGCTGATCTTGAGCGGTCTCAATGAAGGCACCTGGCCTGGCGATGCCGGCGCCGATCCGTGGATGAGCCGGCCTATGCGCAAAGCTTTTGGCTTGCCGCTGCAAGAGCGGCGCATCGGCCAAGCCGCCCACGACATCGTACAAGCTCTGTCCGCGCCGCAGGTCATTCTCACGCGTTCGAAGAAAGTCGAAGGCACACCGACGGTGCCGTCGCGC
>CAITZE010000425.1 GCA_903896775.1 uncultured bacterium | reverse complement strand
GTTGTGGCGCCCTCGGACATGATGGATGGACGTATCGGTGCCGTGCGCGGCGCTTTGGAAGAGCGCGGACTTGTGAACACAATGATCATGTCTTACGCCGCCAAATATGCGTCGGCGTTCTACGGTCCCTTCCGCGACGCCGTGGGTTCAAAAGCCACTCTTGGCCCCAAAGGCAAGCACACGTACCAAATGGATGCGGCCAATAGCGCCGAGGCTTTGCGCGAAGTCGATCTCGATATCGCGGAAGGCGCCGATATGGTCATGGTGAAGCCGGGCATGCCTTATCTCGACGTGCTCGCGAAAGTAAAAGCGCATGTGAGCGTGCCGGTGCTGACCTATCAAGTGAGCGGCGAATACGCCATGCTCATGATCGCAGCGGCCAATGGTGCTTTTGACCAGGCCGCCATCATGCGTGAATCATTGTTGGCCTTTAAACGCGCCGGAGCGTCGGCGATTTTCACTTACGCAGCCATGGATGTGGCCCGCGCGCTGGCGGCGAAGAGCTGAAGGTGAACGCCACCGCGCAAGAGAATGACGCGGTGAACTCTACCGCTCCATCGGATATAAAGCCGATGTTCCCCTTGATGCTGGATATCACGGCCATACCGATCATGGTCATTGGCGGTGCGGGCGTATTGCATCGCATAGCGGCACTCGATGAATACACCGCTACAGTGGTTCATGTTTTCGCCGAGACCGCGACGCCCGAATTAATTGCCGCCGCCGGCCCGCGCCTCCAAAATCGCTGGCCCGACCAAGCCGATTTTGTGCGAATTCGTCCAAAACTTGTTTTCATTGCCGATGTGGACGACGCCTTTGCCGCGGCTTTGCGCGCCCTTGGCCATGATGCCGGGGCTTTGATCCATGTTCAGGACCGGATACCGCTCTGTGATTTTCATTTGCCGGCGCGGGTTCGTCGAGGGCATCTGCAGGTCACGGTTTCCACCGATGGAACCGCCGCAGGCCTCTCGCGCCATATTCGTGAATATCTTGAAACATACGTCTTTGGCCCAGAATGGGCGGCCCGCGTCGATGAAGTTGCTGCGGCGCGGCGAAAATGGAAACAGGAAGGCTTGTCCTTTTCCGCCCTGGGAAAAGCCGTGGCCGACCTCGTGACTTCACGGGGCTGGCTAAAACGGCCTTAAATAACAGGGCCGCCTAGGCTCTGTACCCTTCACCCCGGCCAATCCGCTCGCTAGGATATCCTAGGTTGCCGATCAATTCTCGGCTCTCGATGTGGGAGAAGCCTATGGCCATTCAGCCGCATACGCGGTGGTTCCTCCAATGAGTGAGGGCCTGACAGCCGGGCTTGCGGTATGCGGTGTCTTGGCCGGATTCGGGCTGATTTTTTTTTCTCCTTCAACGCCTGCGGCTTGTTCAGGATTTGCGGACGTTAAGCGCCGACATGACATTGGCGGAGAATGTCGCGCGCATCGGCTATTGGAGCCGGCCTATCAATTCCAATCGCGCTTCTTGGTCCGCCGGCATGTACGAGATCTTCGGGCAGGATCCTAAGTGCTTCACGCCGACCACCGAGAGTGTTGGCGCGTTTTTCCTGCCACAAGACTTGGAAGCCATTCAGGCGATTACCATGTCGGATGTTGCGGGTCATAAAGGCGGCGACATCGAGGCTCGGGTTCGTTGCCCTGACGGCAGAGTCAAAGATGTCGTCATTGCGATCCGCTACCGTGTCACAAAGTCCGATAAGGTTATCGGCCTCTTTGGCATTGTGGCCGATATCACAGGACGCAAAGCCGCCGAACGCGCCATCAGCGAGCGTGAAGAACAATTGCAGCGCGCCATTTCCGTAACTGGTGCGGCAATCTGGGATTGGGATATTGCGTCCGACCGTCTTTTTGCAGGCCCGAAGTTTGCGGAAATTCTTGGACTAGACCCTGAAAGTTTCAATCCAACGATGACATTGCATCATCAGCTCTGTCATCCCGACGACTTGCCGCTGGTGCGTGAAGCATTCCGACATCATGTCCGGACCGGCAGCCCTTATTCGGCTGAATACCGGATGCGCCATAGCGCAGGAAATTACATTTGGATCCACAGCCGTGGACGCGTCGTTTCATATGCCGATCAGCGCGCGACACGTGTGATTGGAACGGCTGTCGAGGTCACCGAGCGCCGCAAGGCCGAGGAAGAGCTGCGGCGCAGCCGGGAGTCCCTCGAACTCGCCATGGCGGCGTCTCAAGCCGGTCACTTCGATATCGTGAGCGGTTCGCCCGAGGCTTACTGGTCGCCACGTACGCGTGAAATCCTCGGCATCACAGATCCCAACTTCTATCCGCGCTCTGTGACACTTCCGCAGCTCGTCCACCCCGAAGACCTTCCGGAATTCTTGGCTTGCCTTGAGGAGTTTCGCCTTCGCGATACGCCGCTGGATACGCAGGTACGCGCGCGCCATACCGCCGGTCATTATATCTGGGTCCATGTGCGCGCTGTGCACCTGAAAGATCCCGACGGCGGTGCCTATCGTATGATTGGTTTGATTCGCGATGTGTCCGCAAGTGTGCTCGCGCAGCAAGCCGTCGCCGACAGCGAACGAAAATTCCGCGACTTGATCGAAGGGTCGTTGCAAGGCGTTCTCGTGCTCCGCAAACGTAAGCCGGTGTTTTGCAACCAGGCTTTGGCGCGTATTTTTGGGTACGAAACGCCTGAAGAGATCCTGGAGCTACCTAATTTGGGAATCCATCTTCCGCCCGACCGGCTGGAGGAGGTCGAGGAAAATTGGGATCGCGCATTACGGCGCGAACTCGAAGGTAAAGTACGCCGGACCCGCGTTATAGATCGGCGCGGAAGATTGCGCTGGCTTGAAGAGATCGAGCGTTTGATTCAGTGGGAAGGCGAGCCCGCGCGGCAATTGGCGATCCTGGACGTCACAGAGCAAGAAGCCTTCCAGTCCAAGCTGCGCGCGAGCGAAGAGCGTTTCCGGCTTCTTGCCGATAACGTCTCCGATCTCATCACATTGCACGATCATGACTACGTGCTGCGGTACGTGTCGCCCTCCATCGAGCGCGTGGCGGGATACCTGCCCGAGGATGTTGTCGGGCGGCACATTTCCTTCCTAACCATGCCCGAAGACGTATTGTTGCCCCAAGACGGCTCGGATCTGACGGAAGACAAACTCATCAGCACGCATGTCTGGCGCTTACGTCGTAAAGACGGAACGCCGATTTGGGTGGAATCAACCAGTTCGCGTGTGGCACCTGCTCCAGGCGAACGCGGCCATTCCGTGGTTTCGGCCATTCGCGACGTGACCGAACGCGTCGAGCGCGAAGCCGAACTGGGTGCGGCGCGCGACCGCCTTAAGAACCAGGCCGATGAACTTACAATTTTAGCGCAGAATCTCGAAGTCGAGCGCGAGCGTGCAGAGCAGGCAAACGAGGCGAAGTCGCAATTCCTGGCAATGATGAGCCACGAGTTGCGCACGCCCATGACGGGGGTCATGGGGATGGCCGACCTCCTGCTCTTGAGCAGACTCTCGGTCGAGCAGGAAGATCTGACAAAGCTCTTAAAGCGTTCGGCCCGCGCCTTGCTCGATCTCCTCAATGATATCCTCGATTTCTCCAAGATCGAGGCCGGCCAGCTCGAGATTGAATCTATTTCATTCAATCTTTCGGAAGTGCTGGCGGATGTGGTCAACCTTTTTGCACCGGTCGCCTCGGAAAAAGGGATTACGCTCGATTCCCAGTTCCCCAATGCTTATTGGAACGTGATCAAAGGCGATCCCAAAAGGTTGCGTCAGGTTCTATCGAACCTTGTCGGAAACGCCATCAAGTTTACCGAGAAGGGCCGCGTCACCATCGGTTTCGAACAGATTCCCTTGTCTAAAGAATCATTGAAATTGCGGTTTAGCATTGTCGATACGGGTATCGGAATTGCCGAAGGCGACTTAACCAAGCTGTTCCGGCCCTTTGTACAAGCCGATGTTTCCACGTCGCGTAAATACGGTGGTACCGGTCTAGGGCTTGCAATCTCCAAGCGGCTTGTAGAGGGCATGGGCGGCGAAATCGCGGCATCAAGCGAAGCCGGCATGGGCTCGGTTTTCACCTTTACGGTCAGCGTCGTACCGGATCGCTCTGCGCCTCAGGTCGATGCGGCCACGTCGGCGCGTCGTTTAGGTCCAGCTGTTCCCACCGATGTCGTGCCGCGCACGATTTTGATCGCTGAGGATAACGAAACGTCGCGGTTTCTCATTTCTAAAATGTTGGCACGCATGGGCCATATTGCCGACAGCGTCGAGACCGGCGCCGAGGCGGTAGAAGCGGTCCGTGCTAAGGAGAT
>CAITZE010000424.1 GCA_903896775.1 uncultured bacterium | reverse complement strand
CTGAGTATCCACCGAGGAACCACTTGCGCGCGCGTTCTTCACCGGGTGGTGCGACCAAATGGTCGTCGGGGAAGGGAGGCAGTAGGCGAATATCAGTGATGTTTGCCGGCGGCGCGGGCGCTAGAAGAATAAGCCCTTTCGGCTGGATATTTTTTGCAGCGACCATTGTAGAGAGTGCACCAAGGCTATGGCCGGCAAGAATAATGGGACCGCTCAACCGGTCTGCCGCCTCCACAATATCCTCGGCCATATCGGCGACGCTCATATCAATGAACTCTGCGGTCTGCGGAAGTCCGCCATGACCAGCAAGGTCTAACGCCGCCGCGGGTATCCCATGGGCCGCCAAGTGCGTCAGGAATGGCGTCCAGCACCACGCACCATGAAAACCGCCGTGGACAAACAGCACAATCGGGCCTTGTCCGCGTGCTGTTGAAAACAGGCGGCCCCGGGCGAGAGGCTGAATATTAAGACTATTGAGGGTGTCGAAATTCCACACCGGACCGGCTTTCCATAAGTGCGCAGTCTATGGATAACCGATCATGTCCCGTTGTCTAGAGATGCGGCTGTCTAGGAGACAGGTCGGCTTACTAGCCGTGCAGGAACGATGCCGCTTTGCGCCGGACGGTCCGGCGCTTCAGGCGATCAGGTGAGGCTGTCGACATGGCCAAATTGTGCAGAGCCATTTCGGTTTCCTCTTCGTCCATCTCTTCGGGCTCTGCCCAATAGAGCGTGAACTTCGATTGGAAGGCGCGCCACCATTGCGGAACACCGACGGCCAGGGGTTCACCCAGTAGATGGCGGAAACCTTTGTCGCGCATCAAACTGCGCGTGCTCTCAATTTTATTGATACCGATATGCTGAAGAATGGTTTTAACGACCTTGTCGTAAGGCGTTTTCATCTGTGTGATGCCGGTATTCAGTTCGATACGTCCCAGCATAAGAAAAACGAGGTCGGAGACCACACGGTCTTGCCGGCCGGCGGCGGCATCCACTTGCTCGCCAATCTCTCCCAGAAGCTCGGCAGCCTCTGCTGGAGAATAAAGTCCGCGAATGCGGGCAGCATCGAGCGCTACAACGCCCGCGAAATAGTAGTCGTCGATGGGGTGGACTTCGAGCAGACCACGGCGTTCGTCATAGCTCAGCGAATGCTCCGCCAAACCATCGTTCAGCATCCTGCTCCAGGCGGGATAGGTGCGAGCCGCAACGGACGACATCTCGCTCAGAAAATGGCTGACCGCCTCCCGGGCTTCAGCCGCATTGTCGGGAAGGTCGACGCCGAACATACGGCGTATTTTCTCAATAGTGCGCTGCACGGAGCTTGCGGCGCGCTTGGATTTTTTTGATCTTGTCGGGCCTCTTTTGATGAGGCCGTTCGAAATATTATTCACTCAAAACCCCCAAATTTCCCCGGCCCACTTGGCCTAATCCTTGATGCGAGCTCTTTGAGGCTCGTCGCTCCGGAATATGCGGGGGAGGATGTTTCGACGAAATAGATCGAAGCCGAAACAACTATTCCGCGAGATATTCATCTCATGATTCGGCTCATCCGTGAAGTGCGACTTCTGACTTAACCATCACGATCCAATAAATATGATATTGATTTGCTGAATAAATCCGGTTGAGTGAAGTTCGCGATGCACGCTATCGCGCGCCGGTTGAGTGGACTTGCGAACCGGTTTTACCTTGGGGAACGGCAAAGCTTATTTATGAGCGATTTCGACCTTCAATCTATGGAGAAGGTGGTTGCCTTTATTGGCGAACCAGATGAGCAGACACGCCGTGAACTCCGTCAAATTCTGAATCATGCCGGCATTAAGCAGGTCAGTGCTCACAGCAACCTTCTGAACCTTGCAACGCTGGTTGGACAAGTGCCGCCGGACTTGATCGTCGTTGCCGATGATCTGGACCCGAATGTCTTCGAATTCATCCGCAACATCCGTCACAGCAAGCTGGGCTCGAATCCTTTTGTCATCATCATGACGATTGTCGCACCCAATCACTTGGAGGCCGTCAAACGCACCATGCAGGCCGGTACCGACGACATCATCATCAAACCGCTGAAAGAAGAACAGCTCTTACAGCGGCTGAAATATGTGATGATGAACCGTTCGGCTTTCATCGTGACCAGCGATTATGTGGGCCCTGATCGCCGCACGCCGAACCGTTCATCACAGATTCGGCGCATTAACGTACCAAATACCATGTTGGATAAGGCGACCGGTAAGGACGTCGATCCCGAGAGTGTGCGCGTCGCGGTCGATCACGCGATGACAGAGGTGCTTCAAGCCCGACTGGACAGCCATAGCCTGCGCTTAGGCTTTGTCAGCAAGCTGGTGCTCGAAGCCTACAGCGCTAAAAAAGTCACCCCTGAGATTAAGGCTCAGATCGTGGTTCTGGCGGACGTATTGAAGGACGCGGCCAAAACGGCCGAGCGCCTGGAAGAGCGTGAATTGGCCTTGTTGTGCGGGTCTCTGTCGGCGGATGTAACCGGGGTTATCGAGCGTTACCTTGCGCCGACTGCCAAAGATCTG
>CAITZE010000423.1 GCA_903896775.1 uncultured bacterium | reverse complement strand
TGCAAGGCGCGCGCGATATCGCGCGCGATCCCCGAATCCTGGTGACCGACCTGGAACGGCGCCTTGGCGTGAACCGCACCGCCCTCACGCTCCAGCAGCTCACGCGCCGCTACCCCAACATCAGCTTCGTCTGGCTTATGGGCGCCGACAATCTCGCACAAACCCCGCGCTGGTGGCGCTGGACGCGTATCTTTCACACCGCGCGCGTTGCGGTTTTCGACCGTAGCCCTTATTCTTACGACGCGTTGGCCGGTGCGGCGGCGCAGCGATTTGCCAAGGTTCGAACGCGGAGGCCCTCAGCCATCTGGTTTCGTCTTCCTCCGGTCTGGACCTATGTCGCCATCCGCCGCCATCCGGCCTCTGCGACAGCACTGCGTGCTAAGTCTGCGCGCGACACATAGGAGACGAACATCCCCAAAGCTTCAAAATCCGCAAGCGGATCCGCCGCAGATCCCTTGGCAACCCTGGTCGACACAATCCTCACCTCCCTCGACGACGATAAGGCGCAAGACGTTCTCGCCATCGATCTCGTCGGCAAAACCAGCATCGCAGACCGCATGATCATCGCCTCGGGCACCTCGGGCCGCATGGTGTCGGCCATGGCGCAGCATCTGGTGACCAAGTTGAAGGCCACAGGGCACAAGCCGCAGAGCGAAGGTGAAAAGCACGGCGATTGGGTGCTGATCGATGCCGGCGACGTCATCGTGCATTTGTTCCGTCCCGAAGTCCGCACCTTCTACAACATCGAGCGCATCTGGCAGGCGCCGGCGGCGCCGGCCAATACACCGGTGAAGACGGGTCTGAAGACCGGATTGAAGTCGGCTGCCAAAAAGGCGCCCGCGAAAAAAGCACTCGAGAAAAAATCTCCGGCCAAGAAAGCCGCGCCGCGTAAATCCACGCGCCGCGCTTAAACACCGACGCATAAGACCCGCGTGAACATCCTCGTTGCGGCCATCGGCAAAGCCAAGCCTAGCGCAGAGCGCGAGTTGTTCACCTCTTATGCGGCGCGTTTGCCCTGGCGCGTCGATCTCAAAGAAATCGAAATCAAGAAAGAAGCCGCCACCGATGTGCGCCGCGCCCGCGAGGGTGAAGCACTATTGGCTGCCGTGCCCGAAGGCGCGCGTATCATCGCGCTCGACGAACGCGGCAAAAGCGAAACCAGCGAAGCCTTTGCAAAACGTCTGGGGCGCTGGCGCGATGACGGCGTGCGCGCCGTGGCTTTTCTGATCGGCGGCGCGGACGGATTGGATGAGTCCGTGCGCAAGCGCGCCGATGCAGTCTTGAGTTTCGGTGCGCTGACCTGGCCGCACATGCTGGTACGCGCGCTCTTGGCCGAGCAGCTTTACCGGGCTCACACCATTCTCACGGGCCACCCGTATCACCGCTCGTAGGTGTTACTTCTTGCGGTAGGCGTGCGCGGGATAAGTGCCGAGGATGATCACTTCCTTTGAATAGAAGTGCAGATCTTCCAGCGCCAGCTTCACCGCTGGATCGTTGGGATGACCATCGATATCGGCATAGAACTGCGCAGCGGCAAAATGACCGCCAACCATATAGCTTTCCAGCTTGGTCATATTGACGCCGTTGGTGGCGAAACCGCCGAGCGCTTTGTACAGCGCCGCCGGAACGCTGCGCACGCGGAAGACAAACGACGTGACGAACGGGCCCTTCTTGGGATTGGTCTTCAAGGGCTCGCGCGCCATGATCAGGAAGCGCGTGGTGTTGTGATCGGCGTCTTCGATTTTTGAAGCGAGAGTCTTCAAACCGTAGATCTTCGCGGCCAGAGGCGGCGCGATGGCTGCAACAGTTGTGTCGCCGCGCTGGGACACATCCAATGCCGCGCCCGCGTTATCAGCCGAGACAAGCGCGGCGAACTTATGTTTGCGGATGAATTGCGCGCACTGGCTGAGCGACTGCACATGACTTTCGACACGCTTGATCGTTTTAAGCGATGCACCTGGCACCGCCATCAACTGATAGGTCACGCGCAAGAAATGCTCGCCGATGATATGCAAGCCCGACTGCGGCAGAATGTGGTGGATATCGGCCACACGTCCGGCAATCGAATTATCCACCGGGATCATGGCGAGACGCGCTTTGCCTTTTTTGACGGCTTCGAAAGCATCCTCGAAGCGCACGCAGGGCAGCGGCGTCATCTTCGGGAAGCACTCGGTAATGGCGATATGCGAATTGGCGCCGAGGTAGCCCTGAAACGCGATGGTGTTCTCTGGCTTTGCTTTGGAGGCTTTCGCCATTACGCGAAACCCAACAGCCGGCGCGCGCGATCCAAATCCGATGGCGTATCGACGCCGAGCGGAATCGTGTCCACCAGCGCTGCCGCCATGCGCATGCCATTTTCGATGGCACGCAGTTGTTCAAGGCGCTCGCGCAATTCCAGGATCGTCGGCTTCAGTGTGACGAAGCGGCGCAAGGCCGCGCGGCGGAAAGCGTAGATGCCGATGTGGTGATAGTGATCGCCGGGACCCGACGGGATCAGATTGCGGCTGAAGTACAAGGCGGGACCAACGGTGGCGCCCGGCTGCAAAGATAAAGCGGCCTTCACGACGGCTTGGTCGTTGAGCTCTTCCGGGATCGTGATGCGCGCGACGACGGTTGCGATATCAATCGCCGGGTCCGCCAAAGGTGTCACCGAAGCGGCCACCAGAACCGGCTCCAGGGTGGGTAGGTCGCCCTGGACGTTCACGACCACATTGAATTTGCCGGCGGGATCGTAGATTTCAGCCGCCGCATGAACCCGGTCAGAACCCGAAGGCAGCGCCGGATCGGTCAGGATGGCGTCACCGCCCGCGGCCTTGATGGCATCCACAATGGGCTGATCGCCGGCGGCGACAATGACCGGCCCGGCATTGGCTTGCACTGCCCGGCGCCACACATGAACGATCATGGGCGCGTCGCCGATCATGGCGAGGGGCTTATTGGGCAGGCGCGTGGCGGCCAAACGGGCGGGAATTACGATCAGCGCGGGCATGTTAGGCCTTAATTTTGGGTCCCCAGGGTGTGCCCAAGAGCACGGCGCGACACATACAGGACTCGGGGCCGCCTTCCAAGGGTATCTCTGGGCTTGGTACTCTGGGCTAGGACGCCCCTTGCCCCCTGTCCTCCGGGCTTTTGCTTCAAGGCCTTAGGGGAAACTGGCTGTGCGCCTGCATCGGCTGTGGGGGCTTTGATTCATATTGAGATTTAGGCCCAAACCCAGTATTCCCAAGGTCTCGAAGCGCGCCTCATTTCCTGGTTCGGCGCGCGGGGACCTTATCGGGGAAGTTGGGCATGCCGAATAAACTCACGTGGTACACAATCATCGCCGCCTTCTGGTTGGCGTTTCTGACCATTCTTGGGGTCAACCTCGTGGGCAACACGATCATCTTTGGCAACCCCTTGAGCCAAGAACACGAAAAGCTGGAGAAATTCGGCTATCCCATCGAAGTCGTCGCGGAAGCGCCGGATACCGGCAAAGGCTCTGGACCAGTATTTGTCAGCAGCTTGCCTTTGGTCGCCGCAGCCAGCGTCGATGACGGCGCGGCCGTCTTCAAGAAGTGCGGTACCTGCCACACCGCCGAAGCCGGCGGCGCCAACAAGACCGGCCCGAATTTGCACAACATCGTTGGCGACGCCATCGGCGACCGCAACGGCTTCAAGACCACCGACTCCCTCAAGGGTATGCCGGGCGGCAAGTGGACCTATGAAATCCTCGACGATTACATCGAGAACCCCAAGCATCTGGCTCCGAAGGGCGCCATGTCCTTCGCGGGTTTGAAAAAGCCGCAAGATCGCGCGGCGGTGATCAAGTTCCTGATGTCCAACACCGACAACCCGCCACCGATCCCGGCCGCCGCCGAAACACCGGCAGCACCGGCTGAGCCCGCTGCAGCCGCGCCCGCCCCCGCTACACCGGCAAAGTAACTTCATGTCATGGCTGACGCCGGTTTCTCGCAAGCCTGCGTTTCCCTGATTCACCGGCTGGCGGACGTGAGCGGCGACATCGCCCTCACGCATTTCCGCACGCCGCTGACTATCGACGCTAAATCCGACGCCTCGCCCGTGACCATTGCTGATCGTGACGGCGAGGCCGCTATGCGTGAGGCGATCCGCAAAGCGTTCCCCGATCACGGCATCATCGGCGAAGAGCACGGCCGCGAGCAAATCCAGGCCGAATGGCTATGGATCCTCGACCCCATCGACGGCACCGCTTCGTTCATCAACGGTGTGCCGCTGTTCGGCACCTTGATCGGATTATGGCGCCGCGAC
>CAITZE010000422.1 GCA_903896775.1 uncultured bacterium | reverse complement strand
GGGAATAGTGTCCAGATAATTGCTGACGAGATGGACGATAACTTCCGTATCCGTCTCGGTTTCGAACTTATAGCCTTTGGCTTCCAGCTCGGATTTCAACTCCTGGAAGTTTTCAATGATGCCGTTGTGAACGACCGCGACTTTGCCGTCGCTGTGTGGATGCGCATTGGTTTCGTTCGGGATGCCGTGCGTCGCCCAACGCGTATGGGCAATGCCGATTGATCCGGCGAGCGGCCGTTCAGCGAGTTTTTGTGCGAGGTTGATGATTTTGCCCGGCGCGCGGCGGCGTTCGATGACACCATTCGTCAGGGTGGCGATGCCGGCGGAATCGTAGCCGCGATATTCCAGCCGCTTCAGGCCTTCCAGCAGACAGTCCGCCGCGTTGGCCCGGCCGATAACCCCAACAATTCCACACATTACTTTTTCTTTTCTTTCTCGGCCTTTTTGACGGCGCGGTATTTGGCGGCGAAGCCTTCGTGATTTTTCTGACGGCCTTCGCTCAACGTAAGAGCATCGGACGGCACATCTTTACGCACCACTGCTCCTGCGCCCGTCATAGCGCCGTCGCCGACTTTAACCGGCGCAACGAGAACCGTGTTGGAGCCGATCGATGCGCCTGCGCCAATATCGGTATGCGACTTGTTGAAACCATCATAATTAGCCGTGATCGTTCCCGCGCCGACATTGGCTTTTGCTCCGACACGGGCGTCGCCGACATAGGAGAGATGGTTAACCTTGGCACCTTCTTCAAGGCGCGCGTTCTTGATCTCGACGAAGTTGCCGACATGCGCGTCCTTGCCGATATCCGCGCCGGGGCGTAAACGCGAATAAGGCCCAACAATTGCGCCGGCAGAGATATGCGCACCTTCTATATGGCAGAAGGCTTTAACGGTGACGTTGTCATCAAGCACAACGCCGGGACCAAACACGGAAAACGGCCCAATCTCAACGTCACGACCGACCTTGGTATCAGCAGAAAAATAGATCGTCTCAGGCGCGATTAAAGTCGCGCCGTTCTCCATGATCTGGCGACGGAGGCGTCGCTGAAAAATCGCTTCGGCTTCAGCCAGCTCAACGCGGCTGTTGATGCCCATCAACTCTTCTTCGTCACCTTCTACCACCGCGCAGCCGAGCCCCGCCTTGCGCGCAAAGCCGACAATATCGGTGAGATAGTATTCACCCTTGGCATTATTCGGCCGAACGTCGGCAAGCAGATCCCACAGCACGGCGGCGTCCGCCAGCATAATGCCGGAATTGCAGAGACCCACCTCACGCTCGGCAGGTGTTGCGTCCTTGGCCTCGATAATGCGCTCGAGCCCATCGGCACTGACGATCAGGCGGCCATAAGCGCCGGGGTCTTTGGGCGAGAAGCCCAGCACCACGATGTCGGGCTTTTGTCCATTTTTGTTTTCACGCGCGCGGGCAGCGCGCATCTTGCGCAAGGTCTCAGGGGCAACAAAGGGTGTGTCGCCATAAGCGATCAGAATGTCGCCCTTGAAGACGGACAGCGCCGGCTTGGCCTGCAGCACGGCATGGCCTGTGCCAAGGCGGTCCTTCTGAATGACACACGCATGCGGCCACACGGTCTTGGCCACGATGTCCATGTCAGGGCCGATGACCACCACGATCGGTGCGATCTCGGCTTCAGCCAGAGTGGCAAGGACGTGGCCCACCATGGGCCGGCCAGCGATGGCATGCATGACCTTGGGCAAGGCCGAACGCATACGGCTACCGATACCGGCGGCCAGCACGATTGCGGCCGTGGGGGAGGATTTATCTGCGGTCATAAAAGGTCGGGCTTTTCGCGGCTGTTAGGACGTTTGCGGGATTATTGTAAGCCTTTTCAAGCGGAAAGCGAAAATGGCATGGCCGTGGGGCAGGATAAAGGCCGACTTACATCGGGGTGCAACGCAGGGTGCCTAAAAATGTGCCCGGCGGCGTATAGAAAGCGGTGGATATTGGGGAATAGCCGATTTTAAGCCAATCAGACGCCGGGGGCGAGGCCATCGAATGTCGACCCTATTCCTGGACGCCCATGCAGTTGACAGGGTGCGGGGCGGACTTTAATAACCCAAGCCTCGTTACTTAAGCTTCCTTATGGGGCTTTTTTCGGACTTCCTTTCTGGAAACCGAACGGGCGGTTAGCTCAGCGGTAGAGCACACCCTTCACACGGGTGGGGTCGTAGGTTCAATCCCTATACCGCCCACCATTTCCTCCGCTTATGGAACAACGCGCTCTTCCAAGACGGTCTTAGCGTTTGCTGAGAGATTGAGGCATTGCGCCAGTTTCCTTAAGCTCGCGCTGCTCGCCAATGGAAACTAGGCGCGCCCACCATTTCCTCCGCTTATGGAACAATGCGCTCTTCCAAGACGGTCTTAGCGCTTGCTGAGAGATTGAGGCATTGCGCCAGTTTCCTTAAGCTCGTGCCGCTCGCTAACGGAAACTAGGCGCGCCCACCATTTCCTCCGCTTATGGAACAATGCGCTCTTCTGGAACAATGCGCTCTTCCAAGACCGTCTTAGCGTTTGCTGAGAGATTGAGGCATTGCGCCAGTTTCCTTAAGCTCGCGCTGCTCGCCAACGGAAACTAGGCGCGCCTATGGGCCAATGAGTCGTTAAATATCACGTTGAGTCCGGCCACACGTTATGCGGCCGATGCCAAAGCGTTCAATCTCGGCGCAGACTATGAGCGCACGGAATTCCCCATCGTACGGGACCGGCTATCGCGCGCAGGTGTGCGGTTGGGTCACATCCTGAATGAGGTGCTGCAATGAGAGATGCCGCCGCCCTCTACCTCTAAGCCGCCGCCTGGCTTTCCTCTACTTTTTCCAAATAGAAGGCGACCGTCGACCAGAGGTCACGCATCACCGGGCCATTGTTTCGCGCGATCAACTGCTCATCCAAGTATTCCAGCAGTTCACGCACGCGAGGAAGCATCTTCTCGCCCTGCCCAGCGTACCGTTCCAGGCTTTTCAGAACGGCCTCTGTACTCATCGGCTCGGCTTGAGATGCGATAATAATTTGCCTCACCCAATCTGTTGCGTTCGCCATTTTTTGCTCCAATTAGGATATCCAACCTATTTGGATGTTCTCATTTTGTTCTCTTTCTGGCAATAGCGATTTTTGCGGTTCCCCATTTAAGAGGGCATGACGCGAACCTGTCCGAGATTTCACGCTCACGCCCTTGAAATACAGGCTGGATATTGCGACCTCTCTCTTACTCTTTACGCAGGAGCCTTTGATGAACACAGAAGAACGCGGCCTCATTCTTGATCTGTTTGCGCGTTTGCGTGCCGCCGACAGCCCGGACAAGGATCGCGAAGCAGACGACTTTATCAAACGCTGCGTCGCAGATAGTCCGTCCGCGCCATACCTTCTGGTTCAAACCGCTTTGGTCCAAGAGCACGCCCTCAAAGGCGCACAAGCGCGTATCGCTGATCTTGAAGTCCAGGTGGCGCAACGCAGCGCCGCGCCGCCTGCAGAAGGACGTAGTTTCCTCAGCGGACTTTTTGGAGCGCCGCAGCAATCGGCGCCACCGCGACCGACCAGCCGCATTCCCGACTATCAACCGCCCCCGGCACAAACATATGCAGCGCCAGCAGCGCCGGCTGGCGGCGGGTTCTTACAACACGCTATGGCAACCGCCGCTGGTGTCGCGGGCGGTGCTTTGATGTTCGAAGGCATCCAACGCATGATGGGCCATACCATGAGCCCATTCGGCGGAGCGGGGTACGTGAATTCTCCCTGGGGCGGATCGGCGCCCGTCGAAGAGACCGTCGTCAACAACTACTACGACCGC
>CAITZE010000421.1 GCA_903896775.1 uncultured bacterium | reverse complement strand
CGGTGCTGCCCGTCGCTGGTCTCGGCACTCGCTTTCTTCCCGCCACGAAAGTGATTCCGAAGGAGATGATTCCGGTCATCGACAAGCCGGTCGTTCAGTACGCCATTGAAGAAGCCCGCGCCGCTGGGATCGAAGAGTTCATCTTCGTCACCGCGGACGGCAAGGAATCCATCGCCAACCATTTCTATCCGCATCCGGTCTTGGAGCAGAGCCTTGAAGAAAAGGGCAAGCTCGCCGAACTGAAACTCGTGCGCGATGCGACACTGCCGCCTGGGTCCGTGCATATGGTCAAGCAGCACAATCCGCTGGGTCTTGGCCACGCCGTGTGGTGCGCTTGGCAAGTCGTCGGTAACGAGCCGTTCGCGGTGATTTTGCCGGACGACATGGTGCTCTCCAAAACGCCGTGCCTGAAGCAGTTGATCGACGCTCACGCCAAAGTCGGCGGCCATGTTGTTGCCGTCGAAGATGTGCCGCGCGATCAGACCAACCGCTACGGCATTCTCGATGTGCTCTCGGACGACGGCAAACTCGCCAAGGCCAAGGGCCTGGTCGAAAAGCCGCAGCCCGACAAAGCGCCGTCAACACTTGCGATCATTGGGCGCTACATTCTGGACCCGGTCGTTTTCGCAGAACTCGACAAAGGCACACGCGGGGCCGGCAATGAGATTCAACTGACCGATGGTCTCAATAAGACCATCGCTCAGGTTCCGTTCCACGGTCTGCGCTTCGAGGGCCGCCGCTATGACTGCGGTACACGCGTCGGCTTTGTCGAAGCTAACGTTGCTTTTGGTCTCGCGCATCCGGAAATGGCTGATCGTTTGCGGCCGTTGCTTCAGAAACTGCTTGAGTTGAAATAGGAAGTCTCCGGCACGCGCCGGACTTAAAGGATCGCCATGCGTATTGCCATGATTGGCACGGGCTATGTTGGCCTCGTGTCTGGAGCGTGTTTTTCGGAATTCGGTATCGATGTGGTCTGCGTCGACCGCGACGAAAGCAAAATCGAACGCCTCAAATGCGGCGAGATCCCAATTTTCGAGCCGGGCTTGGATGTTTTGGTGAAGAACAACGCCGGCGCCGGGCGGCTGACCTTCACGACCGACATTAAAGCGGCGATTGCCGGGGCCGATGCCGTGTTCATCGCCGTCGGCACGCCGAGCCGCCGCGGTGATGGCCATGCCGATCTGTCGTACGTCTACGGCGCGGCCATGGATATTGCCGCTCATCTGACGGGCTATGCGGTGGTCGTCACAAAATCCACGGTGCCGGTGGGAACGGGCCGTCAGGTCGAGCGCATCATCCGCGCGGCTCGGCCCGAGTTGGAATTCGATGTGGCGTCTAACCCTGAATTCTTGCGCGAAGGCTCGGCCATCAACGATTTCATGCGCCCCGACCGTGTTGTCATCGGCGCTGAGTCCGAAAGGGCTCAAGAGGTCATGCGCCAGCTTTACCGCGCGTTGTTCCTGATCGAGACGCCAATCCTGTTCACGAAGCTCGAAACCTCGGAAATCATCAAGTACGCGGCTAACACCTTCCTTGCCACCAAGATCACCTTCATCAATGAAATGGCTGACTTGTGCGAGAAGGTGGGTGCCGATGTGCACGACGTTGCGCGCGGCATCGGTCTCGATGGACGTATCGGCAAGAAGTTCTTGCACCCCGGTCCGGGTTACGGCGGCTCTTGCTTCCCGAAGGATACCTTGGCACTCGTGAAGACGGCGCAGGATTACGGCGCGCCGCTACGCATCATCGAGACAGTCGTCGACGTGAATGAAAAGCGCAAACACGCCATGGCCGAAAAGATCGCGGCGGCTTGCGGCGGCGACATCAAAGGCAAGACCATCGCCGTGCTGGGCCTGACCTTCAAACCCAACACCGACGATATGCGTGATTCACCCAGCCTCGTGATTGTGCCGGCCTTACAGAAGGCCGGTGCCACAGTGCGGGCTTACGACCCGGAAGGCATGCATGAGGCCGAGAAAATGCTGCCCGGCATCACGTATTGTGTGGATGCCTACGACACCATGAAAGAGGCCGATGCGGTGGTTATTCTCACGGAATGGAACCAGTTCCGTAATTTAGACATAAAGCGCATGAAAACTCTGCTCAAGGCACCGGTGATGGTGGACTTGCGCAATGTCTATAATCCCGCCGATATGAAAGCTGCCGGTTTCAGCTATACCTGCGTTGGACGTCCGACCTGATTTGTTCTCAACTTTATAACCACACAAAGTCATCATGACCTTCACGCACAAATTCCATTCCTCAGTCCTGCGCGAATACGATATTCGCGGCATTGTCGGGGAAACGCTGTCGACGGCTGATGCCCAAGCCGTCGGACGCTGCTTCGGCACGATTGTCCGGCGCAATGGCGGTACGCGTGTGTGCGTCGGCTATGACGGGCGGCTGAGTTCTCCGTCCATGGAAGCGGCGCTGGTTGAAGGCTTGAAGTCCACCGGCGTTCATGTGGAGCGCGTCGGGCGCGGGCCCACGCCGATGCTGTATTACGCGACCGTCGAGACTAAAGCCGACGGCGGCATCATGGTGACTGGCTCGCACAATCCGCCCACCCACAACGGCTTCAAGATAATGCTCGGCAAAAAGCCGTTTTTCGGCGCCGACATCAAGCAGCTCGGCGAAATGGCTGCCGAAGGCGATGTCGATAGCGGCCTTGGCGTGGTGACCGATACGCCGGCTTTTACGCGCTACATCGAACGGCTGTTGAAAGATTTCTCCGGCAATCATCCGGTCACCGCGGTTTGGGATCCGGGCAACGGCGCAGGCGCCGAAGCCGTGACGGCGCTGGTAAAGCATCTGCCCGGCAGACATACGGTGTTGAACGGTACCATCGACGGCACATTCCCGGCGCACCATCCCGATCCGACCGTGCCTGCAAACCTCGCGCAGCTCATCGCGGAAGTTCACAAAGAGAAGGCCGACGTCGGCTTTGCCTTCGATGGTGACGCCGACCGCATCGGTGTGATCGACGGCAAAGGCCGCATCTTGTGGGGTGACCAGATCATGCAGATCCTGGCCGAAGATGTGCTGAAGCACGCCAAAGGCGCGCCAATCATCGCCGACGTGAAAGCGAGCCAAGCCCTGTTCGACGAAGTGGCGCGCATGGGCGGCCAGCCGATTATTTGGAAAACCGGTCACTCGCTGATCAAGAACAAGATGGCCGAAACCAAAGCACCTTTGGCCGGCGAGATGAGCGGCCACATTTTCTTCGCCGACAAATATTACGGCTTCGACGATGCGATTTACGCAGCCGTGCGGTT
>CAITZE010000420.1 GCA_903896775.1 uncultured bacterium | reverse complement strand
CTCCGATGAGCGGGCCGGCGCATAACTTGATCGGGATTAGTGCTTCTTCTGAGCGTCGCGGATGGTGTCTTTGATTCCGCCGACGGCATTCTGAATTTTGCCTTCGTTCTTCTTGATGTTGCCTTCGGCTTCCATTTTCTGGTCGCCAAGCGCTTTGCCAGCGGCTTCTTTGATTTTACCGCCTGCCGTCTTGGCAGCGCCTTCCACACGATCCTTGTCCATATTCGTTCTCCTGGGTTGAGGTTGGACTACGAATTGACAACGCCGTGCGCGAAAAATTGTTACGCCTAAAACCGGCGACTCTCTCCAACCATCTGGAAAGTAATGCTGATTTATAAAGTCGGCTTAATGGATAACCAGATTGCCACTTCCGCTTAAGGTGACGGCGCAGGTGTCACGGTCAGCTTCCAAGCTTTTGCGTCGGTAAGGTAAAGCGCCGCCGCTTTCTGTACATCGGCCGCCGTAACTTCCAACAGCCCCGAGATCGTGGTGCGGATGAGGTCCAACTTACGCGGATCGGTCTGAGCCCCGGCCAGCGAACCCATCCAATACCCATTGGTTTGCTGTGCGCGCTCTAGCGCCTCGATACGCGGCTTCAACGCGCGCTGAAGCTCGTCGTCGCTGGGGGCTTGGCTTCCGAGATCGGCTGCGATCTTGGCGGCTTGTTCGTAGAAATGGTCGATCTTGTTGGGCGGCGTCTCCACGCGCGCCATGACAAAGCCGTAGTGCGGGAAAGTCGTGGAGGCTTCGAAGTCCGTAGATGGCGAATACGTATTGCCTTCCGCCATGCGGATTTGCTCCGTAAGACGAATGCGCAAAATTTGTTCGGCCAGCCTGGTCGCGCGCGCGCGTTTAGCGTTGGTGAAAAAATCATCCGTGGGCCAGCCCAGCACCGCAATGGCTTGATCCGCGCGGCCACTGTGTTCGAGCGCAACTGGCGCCGGCGTGTGCGTTGGGAAATTGACGGTGAGTGCTTTAGGTCCAAGCGCCGGAGCCTTCGGCCGTGCCGGCAAAGCGCCGAGGGTCGAAGCGACCGCTGCAGCGGCTTGGTCGACGGTGACATCGCCCACCACTACCACGTCGATTTGCCCATGCGACATAGGCTCCCGCAGCGCGTCTTGGAGATCCGACGGTTTCGCAGCGGCAAGGTCCGCCTTTTCGGGTTGTTTCCAGCGATCATCGCCGGCGTGTGCGAGCCAGGAGATCTTATGTCCGAGCACTGCTGCCGGCGTGGAGCTGATTTGATCGAGGCGGCTCAGGAGCGCAACGCGAATACGCTCAAAAGCTTCGGGACGATAACCCGGCGCCGTCATGTAAGCCGTCAGGAGTTGCATCTGGCTATCGAGATCTTCCTTGCGCGTACCGCCGCGCAGATCGAAGCCTTCTTCGCCGACACCAAAACTGACCGAGACGACTTTATCTTTGAAGATGCGCTGAATCTCTTCCTGAGAGAGATCCTTCAAGCCGCCCGAGATCAGAGCGGGAGCCGCCCATAACGCGGTCGTACGATCACGCGGCAAGCTCTCCATTCCCTGCCCAACCGACACATTCACTAGGATTTCGTCGTTTGTGAACGTCGTCGGTTTGACGCTGAGGCGTACACCGTTGGCGTAATGAATAAACGTCACACCAAGGTCTTTGACAAAGCGGCGCTCCACTTCACGGCCCGGCGTTCCAAAATTTGTATAGGGCCAAGCCTTGTCGGCCTCGGCGACGGCTGCCTCTACCGGTGCGGCTTCGGCGCGATTAAACGCGGCGAGAAGCGTTGCATCTCCGCCTTCAACCGGCTCCGCCGTGGCCGCGAAGACCACAGGGCCCGAACCCTTGAATGTGTCCTTCAAGGCCACACTGACGTCGGCAGCAGTCAAGTTTTTGATGTCCTTTTCGAACATCTCGGATTCTTGAGACGGGCTGGTAAAGACGTCGTTACCCTGAGCCGCGTTAACGATTTCGGAGGCCAGTTGTGGTGAGTGCCTCGTCGCAGCCCCGGCGATGGCCGCTTTATATCCGGTGCGGGTTTCAATGATGGCCGTATCGACTTCGTCCTGGCGCACACCAAATTGCACCGCCTGGCGGCGCAGCGTTTCCGCAGTCACTAACGCTTGCTGCCACGTGGCTGGCGTCGCGAATACCGACAGCTCGGCAATGTCCGCCGAATGCGAGGTGTTATCGCGAGACGCAGTGGCGCGCTGGAACGGCGGTTGGGGCTGTTGTGCGGCGTGACTGAGGCGGCGATTTAGAATTTTCAGCCCGATAGCGCGAATCGTATCTTTTCGCCGCACTGCGGCGGTGTCGGCAGAATTGTCGTAAGGATTGATCCAATCAATATCGACTTCCGTTTGTGTACCCGGTTGCACAAAGACACGCGCTTCGGTGCCACGGGCCGCGGGACGGCCTAGGTCGGGCGCAGCCGGCTTAGGCGTCGTACTGGTCCAGGTCGAAAACTGGGTTTTAATTTTGGCTTCGATGGCATCGACATCGATATCGCCGACGACCACGAGTGTACCGCGCTCGGGTCGGTAGTTGGCGTGATAGTAAGACGCGATTTCCGAGACCGGCGCGTTTTTGATGACATCGACTTTACCGATCGGGGTGCGGTCGACGACGCGCTGACCAGGAAGCAGGAAGGCCGTATCGGCCAAGAACATCCGGTAGCTCGGCGTATCGCGCAGGCGCTCCTCGGAGAGGATGACGCCGCGTTCCCGATCCATGGCTGTCGGGCTAAGCGTCAACTCGCTCGCCGTTTCGCGCGCAAGCAAAAGACCGGTATCGACCGTCTCCGCGTCGGACTTCGGCAGATCGAACATATAGACGGTTTGATCGGTAGATGTGAAAGCGTTGGTATCGGCGCCGAAGGCAAGGCCAAGGCGCTGAAGCTTCTTGATCATCTCGTCTTCGCCGACGTGAGTGGAACCCTTGAACGCCATGTGTTCGAGGAAATGCGCGAGTCCTTGCTGCGCATCGGTTTCGTTGAACGATCCCGTCGCCATGTGCAGACGAATGGAAACTTGCCCCGGCGGCGTGGCGTTGTGCATGATCGCGTAACGCATGCCATTAGAGAGTTGTCCAAAACGGACATCCGGATCTGCGGCGATATCGCTATATGTCTGCGCCCAAACGCCATCGTGCTCGACCACTTCCGCGGACGAAGCGCTGGGCGAGAGAGGAAAAAGGAAGAGCGACGCCGCCGCAGCGGCAATCAAGCCCCTCAATGCGTTTTTGCGTCGGGGATGAGCAAGCGCCGAACAGCGGAAAATGTTTATCGGCGATCCGGCCTGCGGCGATGCCATGTGTTGGTCCTTAAAGGAAAACTCTGTGTTCGTCTGGTGCGGACGAGCCTGGCTGATTTAGGCTCCGCTTGCGAGATAATCTACTGCGCGGTGGGTCGATTTTCGAGGGCTTGGAGCCACGCGGGCTGCCAATACTGCATGACGAATAAGACAGGTTGCGCTGAGGGCGTCAGTCAGGCCCCTATCCTTTCAAAAGACAGCTGCTCAAAAGACAGTTGCTCAAAAGACAACGGCCCCGGTAAAACCGGGGCCGCTGATACAGACAAACGAACGACTTTGTTACTTGGCAGCAGGCGCCGGTGTTTCGGCAGCTTTGGCTTTATGATGGCCTTTGTGATGGGCCGTCTTGCCGGTTTGCGTCTTGGCTGCCGTATCGGGCTTCGCGGTGACGGCAGCCGGAGCGGATTGATCCGACGGCGCCGACGCGGCGAAAGCAGGAGCGGCAAGGGCCAACGCAGCTGCAGAGAACAAAGCAACTTTCAACGAACGCATTTTCGACCTCCAATAACCTGTCCTGCACACTTCGTTCATCAGATGCCGAACTTTAGGCTGCACATGAGCGAAGCGAGGCGGTAAGAAGGAATATCGTCCTTGAATCGGGCTGATCTATGACTTGTGAATACACGGCTCACCAGCCGTTTGAGCCGATCTTCAACAAAGCGCCACACTTCAGCCTCAACTCCTCCGTCATTGCGAAGGAATGGCACGCTCGCTTACGTCTATCTTGGCGGCGGGTATACCGACATTCTATCTATCTAGTCTACAGAGGGGGCTTACACGATGTTCAGCGCGCTACCTATTGGCCCGAAGTTTGGCACGGCCTTGGTGTTTTCAGGTTTGGTCTTGTTATTCGCGCCGAATCCCGGTTATGCGGTCAGCCCGCGACCGAGCGTGCCTGTGAAGGCTCCCGATCTGACGTCGTATGATTGCTCCACGCTCTCGGCGAGCGTGCCCACGCAGGCGTTGCGAATCGGCCAGGTCATCTCTGGGCGTTATTACGAGTGGAACGAAATTTACAGAACCGACGGAGGAAGCCCTAAACTCGCCTGTATCGGCTTAACCATCCCCGTCCTTCAGCAACTCGACGCAACCCACGCGCAAGCCTTCATGTCTCATTCTGCGGCGATTGGCGCGCCGACTATGGCCGCGCCCACAAACGCAGACAGCGGCTCTAACGCTGCGTCCATTGAACCGCCCGACGTAAAGCCCGAGCCTGAAAAACGCGTCACTGGCGGCGCGAAGTCTGCCGGTGCGGCAAAACTCACGCCACCGCTACCGGCGACTAAAGCCAATATCTCGGCCATCATCGACGGCAACACAAACAGCAGCGCAGCTGCAGTCGCACCTCAAAGTTCTTCGCCGCTCGCTGCGCTCGAACCCGATGCGGCGGCGGCCACGGGGCAGACGCAAGTCAGCACCACAACCAGCATGTCCTATCCCTGGAATACAGTTGGATATCTCAGCGTCACATATCCTGACGGCGAGAGCTTCAGATGTTCTGGAACATTGGTCAGCGCTTATGTTGTTTTGACCGCCGGGCATTGCATCCATAACAACACGCGCGGCGGTTACGTCAAACAGGTGCGTTTCTATCCGGGTCAAAACACGGATTCCAGCGGCACCATCCTGACGCCTTACGGCGTCAAAACGAACTGGTCGAATTTGCAGGTGACCCAAACGTGGTCTCAAATCTCAGGACCAGACTCTTTCACCATTCCCGACTACGCCAGCGATTTCGCCGCCATTCAGTTTGCGACGCCCGTCACCTATACCTCGACCTTCATGCCCATCATTTATGAGAGCGTCGAAACGTCGGTAACCAATGCCGGCTATCCGGCAACGCTTCCAAATCAGATCGGCACAGTGAACGGTCTTTATTCCATGACCGGCGACGAGGACAGCGATTCTCAGACTGACTACGAGTTCCACGATGTGCGCGAATTCGCGATCAGCTCTGCCGGTGGAAATTCGGGCGGGCCGTTTTGGCTGACAGATACACTCGGCAGAACCAGCCTTGTCGGCTCTTTGTCTTACGGATCGACAAGCCCCAGCACCGCCGGCGGACCCTGGTACGACTATTGGAACTACCGGCTTCTCAGCAATTGGATCGCGTGGACGCCGGGCACCGCCTCAATCGCAACGTTGCCGACCGATGGCATGCACGTGGGCTCGGTATTCTCGAGCGCACAAACCACGACACAATCTTTGCTGCGCTTTTATAATATAGGCGGCACAGCAGGCACGATTAGCCTGACACTTGAAGATTACGCGACGGGCACGGCCCTTGCCACGTGGACCAGCTCAACCATACCTGCCAACGGCGAGCTGCAGTTTGCGATAGGCACGGTCGAGAGTCAGGCCAGCGCGTCCTTCACCAAGCCGACGTATTACTCGCTTTCCATCAGACCCGGCATCACCGGCTATTTCCAGCACGTCGCTCTGGATTTGAACACGGGCACTCTGACAAACCTTAGTACCTGCGATAGCGGTACAATCAATAACCCGAGCTTACTGGTTGGCGTTCACTCTTCGCTGCTCGATAACGGCTACCCGAGCACTGTTGTCGTT
The DNA here is from genome assembly GCA_903896775.1 of uncultured bacterium. Taxonomy (GTDB): domain Bacteria; phylum Pseudomonadota; class Alphaproteobacteria; order Rhodospirillales; family Rhodospirillaceae; genus SHVO01. The sequence continues at coordinate 24,710 of CAITZE010000420.1, read as the reverse complement.
TACAATACCGGCGCGACCGCGAGCAAAGTTCAGCTCGGCATTTTCAACGCGCTGACCGGAAGTCAAATCGGCACCTATGTGACGCCCAGCATTCCCGGCGGCGGCCAGGTCAGGATTGCCTCGACCACGATCGAGGCTTCTATCGGTCAAAGCCCAACCTCGGGCGAGTTTCATTATCTCGTGGAAGTCGAAAACAACTTCACGGGGTATATTCAGAATCTCGTCACCAACCAAAAGGCCGGGGTCATCACCGATATGTCGGCGATGTGTGTCCTCGCACCCGCTTAAGGCTTTTTACTTAGCCGCGGCAACGCGAATAATTCCCAAATTATTCTCGATGCTTATTTTGGTACCGAACGGTTCTGATAATTTCTTTACGCGTTGCAAGATACGCTGTGCGTCTTGTGGCGAGGGAAGGCGCGGCATTCCCATTTGCGATTTCGGCAAGCCCAGGCCCAACGAGATCGGGTGCAGAATGATCTCGCGCAGCTCGCCTTTGTCGTATTTCACTTCCGCCATAAGCCCGTCCATATTTTCCTGCGACAACCTCGGACGTTCCGGCTGATCGTAAAACGCCCAGCTTTGTTCCAGCTCGGTTTCCGTCGTCGTGTAAGGATTAAGGCCCCGGCCTGTGTAATAGGCAAGCGAAGCGGCCGAGAGCTGCAGGGTATAAGCCGTCGCGCTTAAGCCATAAAACACCGGGCGATTCTTGTAAATTTCGATGCCGCGCAGCACATGGATGCCTGTGGCAAAGAACAGATCGGATCCGGCGTCGATGGATTTGTGCGCCAGATCGATTTCGAAGTCAGTCGGCGTGTTGTCCCAAAACTGCAGCCACAACGCATTGCCGTCTTCATGCGTGTGAATGGTTGTGACCATATAGTCGGCGGTTTCTTTGCCGTTACGCACATTACGCAAAATGTCGCGGAGGTCGTTGGGGTTCATCTCGTAGCTGAACCCGCCCGGACGGTCGCCAACTTTGAATCGTTCGCCACCTTGTAAAAGCTGAAGGCGATCTTTCGGTTCATTGGCGGGGAGTGGCGGCACGGGTGCGGAGAATTCAGTGCGATGCTCGTAGGCCGAATCCCGTATGGCGCGCAGCGTATCCATCTGTGTTTGGGTAACGATTTGATATTTCGTCAAATCGAGAATGTTCTGACCGGGATCACCGCCGTAAATACCGAAGCGGTAGGTCGCTTTGCCTGTGGCGTTGAGATTGGTTGTCATGCTGACCATGCCAATCCGGCCCTTGGGAAGATGCGCGTATTGCGCGGCGCGTGCTTCGGCGAGATCACGGCCGACGCCCGCATGTTTCAAACCGGCCTCGTCCAAGATCCGGCTTTCATCAAGCATCTGATCGACGCCGCCTTCGACGGCGTGGTTGTTGGCGCGCCCGACAATGTCGAACCCCATATCGACCACGTCCTTGGCGATGTCTTTATCGCGATCGAGTCCATTCAGGTGCCCGACCGGGTTTCGGTAATCCGTGATTGCGCCTTCCAAATTTGCAACGGCGGCATCGGCATCGCGGAAGAGCTTGATGATCGCCTGCACCGCCGGATCGGAATTCTGATTTATGGGATAGCGGTAGTTCAGGTCTCCGCCGACCGCGATGGTAAAGGGCTGTGTGATCTTGGTCTTCAGCTCGAGCGCATCATCGAGAGGCGTTATAGGGGCGTATCCGCGTTCGCGCTCTTGCGCTGCTGCAGGATGCGACAGGAGGAGCGCGACACCGACCGCAGCAAACAATCCCGATCCAGCAATTTTATAATGCATCACGATCACTCCCCCAATTACCCGCCAGTTATCCGCACTATGCGCACGCGCACCTTGCATTGAACATCAGCCGCGCCGCGTGCGCGATATCATAATGATCGCAACCGAAACGGAGGGGTGATTAAACAAAGCCGGCTTTCCATTTAGACATGACCTTTCAGAACAAAACGGGCGGGCGGGCCATACCGCAGTGCACAAATTTCTGAGGCATACGCGAAATGTGCGGGGGTTGCCGATAGTGGATTGGTTTTAGGTCACAAAACAAAATCGATTTTATAAAGAGCCCAATTTTTATTCACAAAAAGCGAATGCTCGATAAATGAGCGGACTTTATTCATCCATCACAACACGATTTAAAAAGAAACCGAGACTCGCAGTTGTCCGAACGAAATATTCTCTCCATACGATTCAACGGCAGCTATGGAATTTGTGTGACTGACTCCGCCCTCACAATTGCGAGAGCGAGCAGCACGCGGCGCGCTCGCACGCAGAATCATGTGGGGCTTTCGATTGTTTTCTGTAACACTGACTACAGTCCATTGAGGCCCGTCAGCACGGGTCATCTGAATGGTAGCCTGTTTACGGCTTCCTTTTGCGTTTTCGCACAATAGGAAGCAGCTGCTTGGGAGAGCGGCCGGAGCGTTTAGCTCGCAAAGTTAAACATCAACAATTCGAGGACATGTGCGTCGCAACGGCGGTGCCGATAAGTTCAGACAAACCGCTGAGGGAGGATACATCTTGCGTCTGTTTAAGACCGATAAAACTCAATCTGCCCTACGTTCCGAAGAGGGCTTTTCAAAACACCTGCTCGCCGCGCTCGCAACAACGGTTCTCGTAAGTTGCTCAGGCCCCGCCACCAAGGTCGCCGATAAGCCGCAAGCCCATGCAACCGCCGACGCCTCGACCACCGTCGAGATTGACGGCACGCCCCGGCGGCTTCGTCTTGTGACCGCCGACCAGCTTCACAACACTCTCTCTTATATCTTTGGCCCCAACCTCAGCCCGCCGGTATCTTTTGCGCCCATGACGCGCACCGACGGTCTGCTTGGCGTCGGCGCTTCTTTTGCCGGCGTGAGCGCCAGCCAGCTTGAGCTTTATCAAAAGACCGCAGCGACCGCGGCGACCGAAGTGGTCAACGATCACAACCGCAATTTCCTCGTGCCCTGCACGCCGAAAGCCGATGACGCGCCCGATAACGCTTGCGCCCGCACATTCTTAAGCTCTGTCGGCCGGTTGCTTTATCGCCGTCCCTTGGAGCCCGAGCGTCTCGATCAATATGTGTCCGAAGCGGCCGATGCCGCCACGCGCCTCAAGGACTTCTACGCCGGTCTGAACGTCGCGCTGGAAGGCATTATGCTGAGCCCGCGCGTGATGATGGTGTCCGAACGCGCCGAGGCCGATCCGACCCATCCCGGCCATGAGCGCCTCGATTCATATTCCTTGGCGTCACGCTTGAGCTTCTTCCTGTGGAACGCCGCACCTGACGACCTTCTGCTGAAAGCCGCCGCATCAGGCGAACTTCACACCCAGAAGGGCCTTGTGCGCACCGTCGATCGCATGCTCGCCAGCGATCGTTTGCAAGACGGCATGCGCGCCTTCTTCGATGACATGCTGCAACTCGACGATTTCAAGAACCTCGCTAAAGATGCGCAAATCTATCCGCAATTCACCGGCCTTGCCGTGGTGGACGCCCGCGAACAAACCTTGCGCATGGTCGTCGATCAGCTGGTTGTGAAGAACAAGGACTATCGCGACATCTTCACCACGCGCGAGACGTTCCTGTCGCCTTCTCTCGCCGCGATCTACCGTTTGCCGACGACGCCGGGCTGGGTTCCTTATGAGTTCCCCGCTGATAGCCCGCGCGAAGGTCTGTTGACCCAGATCGCCTTCCTCGCCGCGCACGCCCATCCGGGACGCAGTTCGCCGACCCTGCGCGGCAAGGCTTTGCGCGAAATCCTGCTTTGCCAGATCGTACCGCGCCCGCCCGCCAACGTCGATTTCTCGGCCCTGGAAAATCCCGACCCCAACGTAAAAACGCAACGCGACCGCGTGGCTTTGCATCTTAAAAACCCGGTCTGTGCGGGTTGCCATAAAGTTATGGATCCCGCCGGCCTCGCGTTGGAGAACTTCGACGGCGCCGGTCAATATCGGGTTGCGGAAAAAGGCTCACCGATTGATGCCAGCGGCACAATCGACGGCAAAAACTTCACCGATATCCATGGCCTCGCCCAGGCGCTGCACGACCATCCGGCCGTGCCGCAGTGCCTTGCGCGGCGCGTTTATGCTTATGGTACCGGCAGTCCGTCCAGCACGCTGCCGCCTGCCGAGCTGACCGCACTCTATAAGGGGTTTGAAGCGGGCGGGTATCGCTTGCGTCCGCTCCTGCACTCCATCGTTATGAATCCGGCGTTCTCGGATATCCGCGAGGACGCTGCCCCGACCAAAACGGCCGCCGTGCTTGCTGCACCCGCAGCCGTGAGCGTTCAGTAGAAAAGGAATAACAAGATGCCTATTTCAAGACGTCGTGTTTTACGCGGTATGGTTGGCGGCACTGCCGTATCCCTCGCCCTTCCTCTCCTGGATTGCTACCTGAACACCAACGGCACAGCTTTCGCCGACGGCCGCAAAATGCCGGTGCGCTTCGGCAGCTGGTTCTGGGGCCTCGGCATGAATCAGTCGATCTTCGTGCCGAAGAAAACCGGCATGGGCTACGACCTGCCGGAAGAAATCGTGTCGTGGAAGAACGTTAGCCAGCACATTAATCTGTTCACGGGCCTCACCGCTTTCCGTGACGGCGATCCCAACCTTTGCCATTACACCGGCTGGGTTATCAACGCGACCGGCCAATCGCCCGCGTCCGGTGGCGACAAACCCGGCACGACGCTCGATCACACGATCTCCAACCAAAAAGGCCGCACCACACGCTTCAAGAACCTGACCGTATGCTGCACGGGCGATGCGCGCTCGACCGTTTCCTACGAAAGCGCCAACTCGCCGACCCCGCCCGACGCGTCTCCGCTGAATTTCTACACCCGTTTGTTCGGACCCAGCTTCCAAGATCCCAACGCGCCGGAGTTCAAACCGAACCCGCGTCTGATGGTGCGCAAAAGCGTGCTGTCCGGCGTCATGGATGAAGTGAAGGGCTTGGAAGGCGAAATCGGCGCGTCCGACAAACAACGTCTCGATCAATACATGACGGGCTTGCGCCAGTTGGAAAAGCAGTTCGACCAACAGCTCACGAAGCCCGAACCGATTCCGGCCTGCATTGCGCCGAAAGAAATCTCGGACGATCCGGCGCCGGGCGCAGAAGTCGATCTGATGGCCATCCGCCATAAGATGATGACCGACCTTCTGGTAATGGCTGCGGCCTGCGATCAAACCCGCATCTTCACCATGAACTATTCAAGCGCTCAGGCGAACACGACCCGCACCGGTTTCGAGAAGCCTCACCACACCACGACACATGAAGAGCCTGTCGGCCCCCTGGGCTATCAGGAACAGTGTTCCTGGTTTACGCGCCGTTCCATGGAAGCTTGGGCCTATCACGTCGAGGCCTTCTCCAAAGTGAAGGAAGGCGACGGCACGCTTCTCGACAATTCTCTGATCTATGCCTTTACCGATCACGGTTACGCCCGTGTTCACAGCCTCGACAATATGGCGGCTATGATCGCCGGACGTTGCGGCGGAAAGATCAAGAACGGCCTGCATCTCAAAATGGACGGCGCAACGACGGCGCGCCTTGGCTTCACCATCCAACGCCTGATGGGCGTCGATGTGAAATCATGGGGCACACGCAGTAACGCCACTGACAAAGAAGTCAGCGAGATCATGGTCTGATCCGCGCCCTGAAAAAGGTGCAAAAGGAACGAGCACACAAGATGAAAAATGTTCGATTGATACAGGCGCTGGCCCTCGCCGGCATCTGCTTTGCCGGAGCGGCGCAAGCCGCCGAACCGACGCAAGCCTATGTGCAAGAGCCGACACCGCCGGGATTCAAGGTCATGATCTCGGAGCTTGAAGGCCCTATCTACACACTGGCGGACGGCAAACCGGTTTACCAATGGCCGCGCAAGGAACTGCGCAACGGCGGCACCGGCGACGTACGCACCAGCATGTCGGCCTGCGACAACACCAAGACCACCGTCAACGAAGGGTTCATGAGCCCTTATCCGGCGGGATTGGAATTACCAGAGCTTGATACTCGTCCGACATGCGTCGAAGCCTGGCCGCCGGTGATTGCTCCGGCCGATGCCAAGCCTATCGGCAAATGGACGCTGATCAATCGCCGCGACAAGACCAAACAATGGGCCTACGAAGGCTTTGTTCTTTACACCTCGAACATGGACCGCGAGCCTGGCATCCCGCTCGGTGGCACCCACGTCGGCGGCCGCGGCGGCGATGGCCCCGTGCAGCGCATTCCGATCACGCCACCGGCGGATATTCCGGGTCAATTCATTGTCGAGCGCTACGATTCCGGTCATCAGCTTGCCCTCGTCGGCGGCGTGATTGTCTATACCTCAGACAAAGACGGTGCGAATAAATCCAACTGCTATGACGCCTGCGAGAAGATGTGGAAGCCGGTATTGGCTCCGGAAGTCGGCGTCGTTGCGCGTCAAGACTGGACGATCGTCGAGCGCAAGCCGGGTGTGAAGCAGTGGGCTTTCCGCAAGAAGCCGCTGTACACGTATTCAGAAGACCCGGGTCCGGGCGCTCAAGAGGGCCTCGACGTGCAGGGCTGGAATGTCGTGTTTACACAACGCGCACCGGCTCCGCCGAAGAGCTTCACGACTCAAGAAACACCGGGCGGCATCGTGCTGGCCGATGCTAAAGGCCACGCCATCTATGTCTACAATTGCGGCGACGATGCCCTCGACCAGTTAGCCTGCGATCATCCCGACACACCGCAAGAGTATCGTTACTCGGTCTGCGGCGGCGGCGATCCGATCCGTTGCGCCAAGAATTTTCCTTATGTGGTCGCCGGCAAGGATGAGAAAGCCGTCAATAAAACTTGGACGGTGATGGATATTGACCCTGCCACGGGTCATCGTCCGCACGCCGGCACGCAGTCCCTGCACGTGTGGGCCTATCGTGACCGGCCGGTTTACACCTTTGCCGAAGATATCCCCGGCACGGTGAAGGCCGGAGCGTGGGGCGAATTTTACGGCGCACGTAACGGCTATAGACCCTTCTGGCTCCGCGAAGAGTTCCAGGGTCGTTAACAGATCATCAGGTGGAGAATGACCATGGCTAAACATTTGGGTTCTATCCTCGGCGTTGCCGCACTGATGAGTGGGATCGCGCCGTTTGTCTCGACTGCTATCGCTGCCGATGCTGCCTTGTCGACGGGCCCGATCCAGAACCGCTCCATCGGCTATGTGATGACCACAGAATACAAAGCGATCTGGGACACCCCGGATGGCAAGAAAGAGTGCCCGGGTGGACTGAACGAAGGCCCGCGCGAGCAATTCAAGATCTTGTTCCCGGAAAAGCCCGGCGTGAAGTATCCCATCGTCGATACTCAGCTCGAGCGCGAAGGCGACATCTGGTGGCCCAAGAAGGACGACCGCATTCCCTATCAGTATGCGGTGGGCAACACCTCCATCGGCCTCAACCTCGACGACAAAGTCGGTCCCAACGATTTCACCAGCCCCGATGGCGAGAAGGGCATCGACAACCAGCTTCAACGCGCTTGGGGTTGCGTGCCGAATTACCGCTCGTCGTCCTATAACCTCGGTGCCTTCAATAACTGGCGCAAATATCCTTACAACATCGTCGTCATCGAACTTACCGACGTCGACAGCCTCGAGAACGACGACGACGTGACGCTGACCACCTATCGCGGCATCGATCGTGTCATGACCGACGCCACTGGCCAGCAATATCTTACCGCCGGCACGCAGCGCCTTGATATGCGCTGGGGCAAAGTCTTCATCTCGAAATTCCACGGCAAGATCGTCAATGGGGTCCTCACCACAGACGGCGCCGATTACGTTATGCCGTCAGCCGGCAACGGCCGCAGCATCGCCGATATCCGCTACTACAAAACGCGCTGGCGCCTGGCCCTCACCCCCGATCATGCCGAAGGCATGATGGGCGGGTACATGGACGTCGACGACTGGAAGATCGCCACCAACACGCAGCGCTCCACCCATCACCAAGCTTACGGCGCAGCATCAACAGCGTCGATCTATCGCGCCATGCGCAAGATGGCCGACTACAAACCGGATCCAGACGGCGGTGAGAACCATGCCATTTCCATGGCGCTGAAGGTGAAGCTCACACAGGTCTTCATCAAGCATCCGGACAAAACCGTCACCGAAGGCACGCCGGCGGCAAAAGCACCCGCAAAGGCAGCCGCCATCTCCGCGGAAACCAAAGTCGCGGAGAGCCATCAGTAGCGCTACGATTTCTTATCACGTTTCTTTCTGCCATTGACCGGACTGCGGCGCATCACTTTACGCCGCAGTCCGGATCGTCTTACGTGTAACGTCATTATCTTGGGAGGATGGACGATGCGTTTTATTCCGACACTCGGCCTGGCAATTGCGCTGACGGCTGCTGGCATTTGCGGAGCGCCGGCTTATGCCGGCATAGCTGGCCCGCCGAAATCCAAAGAACTGGTCGAGTTCGAGAAAATGACCTGGCCGGAAGTAAAGGCGGCTCTCGCAGCTGGTAAAACCACCGCGCTGTTTTATACCGGCGGAACCGAGCAACGTGGTCCGCAAAACGTCAACGGCGGTCACAACCTGCTGTCGCCGCTGATTGTGAAAGCTATCGCCTTGAAGCTTGGCAACGCTATTGCGATGCCGGTGCTCCCCTTCACGCCGAACGAAGCCAGCGCGGAATTTCCGGGTACGATTGGCATTACCGATGACATTCTTCGCCAGACTCTGGAGCGGATTTCCGAACAGGCCATCGTTACCGGCTTCAAAAACGTTGTGCTGATGAATGACCACGGCGGGGGCTCCTCCCCCCATGGCGGCGTCTATGCCGAAGTCGCCAAGAAGCTGAACGACAAGTACAGCCCGCAAGGCATCCACGTCTTCTACGCCGACGCGCCCTACACCACCGCGCGCCGCGATTACGAAAAATACCTGAAAGACAAAGGCTATCCGGAAAGCGGCCACGCCGGCATTCCCGACACTTCCGAATTGCTCGCCACGGAAGATGGAACCTGGGTGCGTAAAGACAAGATCGCCATCGCCAACGGAACGCCTGTTGTTGACGGGAAAACCGCCAAAAACGACCCTAACGATCCGCACAATGGCATCGTTGGCGACGGTCGCCGCTCAAATGCAGAAGTCGGCAAAGTCCGCTTCGATATGAAGGTCGATTACGCGGTTAAGCAGATTAACGAGTTCATTCCACAGAAAAAATAATCGTGCGTTGAACTCTCTTTAAGAGAATATCGCCGCTATATCGGCGGGGCTTAGTTGCCGGTACTCACCGGGACCGAGCTCCGCCGAAAGTGTAAGTGCCCCAACACGGTCGCGGTGCAAGGCCTCGACGTGATTGCCCGCAGCGGCAAACATCCTGCGCACTTGATGATAGCGGCCCTCGGTGACGACCAGCCGCGCAGAAGTCGGCGAGAGTGTCTCCATGACAGCGGGAGACAGAGGTTTAGTTTCCCCCTCCAACATTAAAGTACCTGAGGCAAACAGTTCAGCTTCATTGCCTTGAAGAGGCCGCGCTAATGTCGCCACGTAATGTTTGGCTACGTGATGTTTGGGCGAGATGATTCGGTGCAGCAACGCACCGTCGTCCGTCAACAGAAGAAGACCCGAAGTTTCCTTATCGAGCCGTCCGACAGTCGAGAGCGCCGGATCGCGACTTCGCCAACGCGAGGGCAACAGATCGTAGACTAAGCGCCCGACTTCCTTATGTGAGCAGGTCACACCCAGCGGCTTGTGCAGCATCAGCGCCAAACCGGGCAATGGATCGAGCGACTCCCCATCGATATTTAGACGCGCCGGCAGATCGGGCGTAAGCGCAATCCGCAGGCTTGCATCTTTAATTGGTGCGCCGTCCAAATTTACAACACCAGCCCGCGCGAGTTGCTGCATCTCGTTGCGTGAGCCGTATCCCAAGTTGGCCAACAGGCGATCAAGTCTGACGGTGCCGCTCACTTTGTCGCCTCATACACTTTGTATCCGCCCTGCTCTGCCCGCAAATCGATCTGCGTGAAGGCAGCAGAGAGCGCAGCCTCATACGGCAAATGACGATTTGCAACGAGCCATGCCGTGCCGCCATCCCGCAAAAGATTATGCGATTGCCGCACGAAAGCCTGTCCTAAGGCTTTGTCTTCCAGTCCGCCATCGTGAAAAGGCGGGTTCATCACGACAAAGTCCAAGCCCTTTAATCCCGTTAAGCTGCGCACATCGGCCCAATGAAATACAGCGCGAGCATCGACAATATTGCGGCGCGCGGCGGCGATCGCTCGCCGGTCGATATCTACCAAATCCATGTGCGCCACATTTCCGTGTGGGAGAACAGCACGCGCGATAATGCCGATGCCACATCCTAAGTCCGCGCCGCGTCCGGTAAGGGAGGGCAAGACCGAGAGCAGTAGCGCGGTGCCGGGATCGATGCGGTTCCAGCTGAAAATGCCCGGTTGGGTCCAGAGACCAAGAGCATCCACGAAACACGGCCCGCCTTCAGCGATGGCAGCCTGGATAAGCTCATCGGCTTGCGCAGTGCGTTCAGGACAGGTTGTCTGGCAGATGCGCTGATGGCGACGGCTCGTGGCTTCTACCACGCAGGCAAAGGCTTCGAGTTCCTTCGCAATCCGGCTGCCACCTTTTTCCTTGGGCGCCATGACGGTCAAAGGCGCGCCGTATTTCAGCGCCCGCAAACTCAGCGCCAGTGCTGTGCGGCGTTCGACGGTCCCCGGAGGGGCTGCCATCACCAGACCAGAGAGGCTGGCGCACGCCACATCTTCCAGTGCCAAAGCGCCAGGCATCTGGGGAGACAGCTGTATGGCGCCCGTTGGAATAGTCGCGAGTTCTGCGTCAGGCGTGCCAAAGAGGCCAAAACAGGGGTCGGGGCTCATATCAAATGCCGAAAACTCGGAGGGGACAATGAGAGCGCGGTTTGTACCACAGGGACAACAAAGGACATGACAGGGTATTCAACTTGATATTTATATAGCTTGCTATAGCTATACTTAAACTACTGATATTTATAAACAAATTACAAATAATCGCGATCGGCTATTCATTTTACAGGACATCTTGGGACGTTCCGCCTCCGCCAGCGTTACATCAAAGAGCATATACAACTGCGGGCGCTATCGGATGACGGGTATGTCGACTTTGCCGGAAAGACGGACAGGCAAGCTATGAAGTCTGTCCCGCCATCCACTTTTAATACCGCGGCTTCACGCGCGGCGGACGAGATCGCGCGCAAGTCCATGCGGGCGACGCCAGCTTCGATTCCAACCGTTCCCATCGCTGGCGCTCAACCATCGGCCGCCAACAACGGTGCATCGGCGGCGGCGCACGATTTCAATCTCAGACGCGACTTGTCGGTCTTCGCGCGCGCTTTTCGGACTCTTCACCATCGCTAGCAGCACATTGATTGCGCTCCACTCCGACCGGCTTTCGCATCGCCGCCGTCAGGCCGTTTTGACCGGTTATTTCGAACACGTCTTACAGCTGCCACTCACTTATTACGGCAACACCCATTCCGGGCGGCTCATGAAAGTGATGCTGCAAGGAACGGATGCGCTGATGGGCATGTGGCTCGGATTCTTCCGCGACAATCTGGCGTCGTTTATTTCTCTGCTCGTACTGTTGCCGATCTCACTCTTCATCAACTGGCGGCTGGCTCTACTTCTCATCGCGCTATGCGTCGTCTTCGCAGTCCTGACGGCGCTGATCGTGCGCAAAACCCAAACACTACAAAGTTCGGTCGAGCGCCTTTACTCCGACCTCGCCGAACGCGCGTCCGATGCCTTGGGCAATATTGCCCTGGTGCAAAGCTTTGCGCGGCTTGACCAAGAAGTCGCCGAGTTGCGGCAACTCGTCGGCCGATTGCTCACCGCGCAGATGCCGGTTTTATCATGGTGGGCCTTGGCCGTCGTGCTGACCCGCACCGCGACAACCTTGACCATTCTCGCGATCATCATTGTCGGCACATTCCTGCATATCGACGGAAAGGCAACCATCGGTCAGATGGTCACCTTTATGAACTTCGCTGGCCTTATCATCGTACGCCTCGAACAGGTCGTGAGCTTCACAAACCGCATCGTAGCCGACGCGCCCCGCTTGCGAGAATTTTTCCAAGTCTGGGACACGGTTCCGGCCATTCGCGACGATCCTGATGCCACGGACCCGGGCCGCCTTGTCGGGCTTGTTGAGTTCAAGGATGTCTCGTTCTCTTATGACGGACGGCGCATGGCGGCGGCACATCTCAACTTCAAGGCCCTGCCCGGAGAAACCATTGCACTGGTCGGCGCGACCGGCGCCGGCAAGTCCACGGCGATTGCCTTGTTGCATCGCGCCTTCGACCCGCAAACCGGTGTTATCGAAATCGACGGCGTCGATATTCGGAAATTCAAGCTTGCCTCATTGCGCAGAAATATCGGCGTTGTGTTCCAGGAGACACTGTTGTTCAACCGTTCGATTGCCGACAACTTACGTGTCGGCAAACCAGACGCCACCGACGATGAATTGCGCGAAGCGGCGCGGCGTGCGCAGGCGCTGGAATTCGTCGACAACAAGTTCAGCGGCTTTGCCGATCTTGTCGGCGAGCGCGGCCGTTCCCTTTCGGGCGGCGAGCGTCAGCGGCTGTCAATCGCGCGTGCGCTTTTGAAGGATCCGCCGATCCTTATTCTCGACGAGGCGACCAGCGCTCTCGACGCCGAAACTGAAACCAAAGTTATGCGGGCGCTTGATGAGGTCATGCTGAACCGCACAACTTTTGTCATCGCGCACCGTTTATCGACGGTGCGGAAGGCGTCGCGCATTCTGGTATTTGATTCTGGCCAGATCATCGAGTCCGGCACTTTCGACGAACTCGTTGCTGCTAACGGACGCTTCGCCTCCCTCGCCCGCGCGCAGCTCATTGTGAGTGATCAACCCGCGACGGCCCCTTAGAGCAGGCCCTTAGAGAGGAGCGATAGATGAAACCGGTTTTCACGGGCGAAGTACAGACCGTCATAAGAATATGCTTTGTCGCTTTTATGCGGATTTTTGCGATTGGGCCCATTCTCACCGCCGTCATTCTCGCGACATCTCTTCTCCGTGACGGCTCGGAAGCGGCGCATTTACAGCACATCAGCGTCATTCCCACGATGATTATGGCTATCGTCGCGGCGGCTTATGTCGGCGCAAAGACAGCGACGTTTTTCAATAAGCGCGCGAAGGCCCATTAAGGGAATAACGGCCACATTGCGGGGCCGGTCAAAATATTGACATTTTTTGACGCCAAAAGGGGCTTGGGTCCCAAGGCTATCGAGCGTCTTTAGCCAGCGGTGACCCCAAGGGGATGTCCCGTGGTCCGAGAATCAACGCGTTTCGCAGTCGCCAGTCTATGTATCCTGCTCATGACTGGATGCGAGTCCAGCTATTCACCGAATACGTATTCCAGCAACGCCGTTCAATTGGCGAATGTCGTCAATGCCGGCATTGTCGTCGGATATCGCGAAGTCAAAATCAGTACTAATGGAAATGTCGGCGCAGTCACTGGCGGCGCGGCTGGAGGCATCCTCGCAGCCCAATATACGGGCTCGGCGCTCGCAGCTGTGGGCGCGACAGCCGTCGGCTTGCTAGCCGGAAGCGCCATCGATCATGCCACCGGCGACACGACGGGCTGGGAATATATTGTCCGCAAGCCTAACGGCGACATGGGCTCGGTGACGCAGCGCGAGGAAAAGCCGCTGGCGCTGGGCCAGAAAGTGCTGGTCATCATGGGGCCGCAAGCTCGCGTGGTACCGGATTATTCCATGGCCGCCGAACCGCCTACGCCCGAAATTTCTTCGGCGAAGGCGGAAAGCAAACCAGAGGCACCGGTCAAGGTCGAGCTGGTTCTGTCGCTGGCCCCAGGCGTTGCAGCGCAAATGCCGAGTGCACAAACTGTTGCCGCCCAACCAGCAACGCCTGCAGTTTCCGCTGAAGCGATGCCCACTGTGGTGGCGGTTCCAGAGCAGCCTTCTTCAAACACGCCGCCCGAAGGCTACAAGCTCATTTCAATGACGCCTGATTCGATGCCGCCGAGTGCGAAGCTGGACACATCTTCAGACGAAGTACCCGCGAACGACGGATCGCATCAGAATACACGTCAATAAGTCCGTCGTCTGACTCAGCCAAACCTGGGCCGCCACGCGAGATCGTCCGTCAGAATGTAAATGGCGATTGCTGCGCAGAACATCAAAACCCCGATCCAAAATATCGGCGAGTGATGAATACGCTTGCTCCAGTGACGCCGCTCGGCTCCCGGGGCATGAGGGCCTGGTGTATAATTCTCCGCGGTCATGCCTTGCGTCCTTTGCCGTGAGGCAACGATAGGTTGCCTACGTCATTCCAACGCTCGGCGCGCGATTCAGTTCGCTAGGCTCATTTTTTGTTTAACGGCTTTTCCGAATCCCGCGATGGATAAACCGGGCCGATTTATGACCGAGCGCATGCGCAGATAGAGTCCTGTGCCTGTCAAAGAGCGGCCAAGGTCTTTCAGGGCTTCGAGCGTGATCGCTACTGCAGCCGGTGGAAGAAGCACGGCGAGCAATGAGGCCGCCTCGGGAGATTTCTGGTGTTGCGCGAGGGCGAAACACTCAAGCAACCATGTTTGGTCTTGGGTCGGCGCGGTCAAATCCTTCTCAGGCAGAACCAAGGGCCGCTTGGCGGAGGCGACGACTGTCTCGAGAGCACATGAAAAAGCCGCGTAGTCGGTTTCAGCCAACCCCACCGCATAGAAGCCGTTTCGAACCATGGCCCGCCGGCAAGCGACGCCCCGATAGTGGTCACACCACAGAGCGATGGCGCTGAGGATGAAAAGCTCCGAACTCTGAAAAGCGCCCAGATCGCGCAAACCACGGCCCGTGCTGATATGGGCTGTGAGATTTTGGAATTCTCTATGCTGGAATTCGTCGTAGGGCATGGCGCTCCCCCCGCAGTTTCATGCGAATGATTATCATTTGCGTATATTGAGGGAATATTGCGCTCCCGTCAATATAGTTAATAATGATTCGCAACAACTACTCCTACGAACGCCAAGCACTGTAAAACACAAAGCCGACTATGTAATATCCCTTTCGGAAATATCAGCGATTTGGCAGAAGCGCACGGGTCGCGAAGCGCAGGGGCCGCGAAGCGCAGGGGCTCGCAGTAAAGAAAAGCGCGCCGTGGGAGAGGCCCCGCGTTCTGGTCTGCGCCCGGAACTCACTTCTCCAGTTCACCGATCCAAATGGATTGATTGATACCGGCTTCTGTAAAGATCGTGCGCAAGCGTTCGACCATGGTGCGGTCCAGTTGAACGCCACGACGCAAAAGTGTGGCGCCCTCTTCCGCTTCGATGTCTTGCGCCAGGACGTGCCCCTCGCGCAGCTCAAGGATGTCGCATGTACGGCGGTTCTTAATCTTAACGTCGTCTTCGCCGTCGCGTGTTGCATGCTCGTGTTTGAACTGCGCGATCTTTGCCCGCATCGTTGTGTTGGTGCGCGCGGCATTACTCCGCGGCAAAATCACGCAGGCCGTCGGCACCGTACTGCTCGCTTCAAAAACCACCTGGATTTTCGGCAACTTCGCCACTTCGTAGTAAGATGGCTCCTTCAGCGAAATGGGGCGTTCAAAAGCACGATCTATCGTTTGCACCAGCTTTTCCAGTGCCACCGGCTTCACTACGTAACCGCTCACATCAAGAGTCAGGGCGGCTTTGACCGTATCGGTATCGCCAAGCCCTGTGAGCATTATGAAAGGCTGCTCGCGCGGAATGCGCGGATTGAGCCCCATGCGCACGGCTTGGAGAAATTGCAGACCGTTGGCCGGCTGCATATTGCAGTCTGAAATAATGCAGTCCACTTGCAAAAAATCGTCTTTGATCGCCTTAAGGCCGCTTATGCCGTCAGTGGCTCTTAGGATAGCGTTGGGTTTGCATTGCTTCAGCATCCGCTCAATCGTGTTGAGCATGAATGGTTCATCATCGACGATCAGAAAGCGCCGGCTTGAATAGTCCGGAGTCTTCATGTTCGCATCCTTTAGAATTCGCAAGCTTCTAACGAACCAATGACATTCCGCAGTTGCTAGGCCTATTGTCCCTATCTCCCGCACGCTAAAGTAGCATAGACCTTCAACAGACCAAATGCTCCTACAGTACGGGAATGCTCAGAGCGCCTGGACACTCGGTCTTTTGGCGCGTTACAGTGAGCGCGATCAACATCAGCGCGGTAGCAAAAGCCGGAGACAACATAAAATGTCGAGCTACGTCGAAAAGGTGCTGCAACCCAGTGAGACCGTCGCCTTTCGCGGCACGATTCATTGGTTCGTCTATTTGCCGGCGGTGTTTTTTATCCTTTTCGCCGCGGCAGGCGCGGTGCTGTTGGCGGCGACAGCGACCGACAGCGACAAGGATATCGCCTACGCGCTGATCGCCTTTGGCGTGCTTTTCGGCGTGCCGAATTTTCTGCGCGCCTGGTTCAAGCGCTTCACGACGGAAATCGCCGTCACCGACCGCCGCGTGATCTTCAAGCACGGCTTTGTGCGCCGCCAAACCGTGGAAATGAATATGTCGAAGGTCGAAAGCGTCGACGTCGATCAATCGATCCTGGGGCGCATGTTCGACTATGGCGACATCACAGTTCGGGGCACCGGCGGAGGCCTGGAACCCCTTCATATGATCGCCAATCCTCTGGCTTTTCGGAACGCGGTCATCGCACGCTGACGAGGGCCGGCTTATTGGCTTAAGCCGTTGCAGTGAAGACAGCCTTGGGCTAGTTTCCGCGCGCCCGCAGGGACCGGCACATATATTTAGATGTCCGTCCCACGTGCGCCCGGAGAGGTGCCAGAGTGGCCGATCGGGCCGGTCTCGAAAACCGGTGTACCAGCAATGGTACCGTGAGTTCGAATCTCACCCTCTCCGCCATACTCAGTGTCCGTAGTTGTTCGCAGATGTAGAAGATAGCCTTGTAGAATGGGCATATCTTCCACATTCTCCCTCCCGAAATTGTTCGCCCCCAACCGCCCTAAAACGCCCCTTTTCGCCCATCCCCGCAAGGGTACGCGCGAGGGTACGGATCAGTGTGGCGGAAGAACTTTTATCAATGGGTTAGGGCAAGGCGATGGCGCAGCTTCTGGACAGACTTTCGGCCCTTAAGGCTACCAAACTCACCAAACCAGGCATGTACCTGGATGGCGGAGGGCTCTACCTCCAAGTGACCGCCGGTAAGACAATGGTCGCGAAATCGTGGGTCTTCCGCTTCAAGTTTAAGGGTCGCCAGCGGGACATGGGATTAGGGCCAGCTTCGGTCCTCGGTCTCGCCGATGCGCGCGAGAGAGCGAAGGAGGCGCGGCGCCTACTTTTGGAAGGGATTGACCCCCTCGAAGCGCGCAATGCGGCGAGGGTACGCACCTTGAATACGGGAGTTGCTTTCCCAGCCGCATTTTCTATTTCCGGTCCTGCGTTGCTGGACACCGGCAACTACATCCAATCGGCAAGCCTGTTTCCGGGCTTCGATCTTTCACCGGACGGTCTCAGCGCATGGCCGGCCGCCGCGGCCACGGCGCGTGCCCAGGCCCTCAACGACGTTCTGACTTTCGATAACGGCCTGACAATGGTGCAGGCGGCCAACCAAGTTCGCCAGAATGCGGTGACACTCAATGGGCTTTTGAAGAGTGCCGGAAGCACCGCACCCCTCACGACTGTTTTTCCGGGGACGACCCTCGGCAGTCAAATGCAGCAAGTCGCTGAGATCATCAAACTCCGGACCACGACTGGCATTAGCCGCCAGGTGTTCTTCTGCTCGCTAAGCGGCTTTGACACGCACTCCGGTCAAAGCTGGCAGCAATGGGATTTGTTCGGCCAAGTCAGCGACGCCATGCGCGCGCTCTATGATGCCACCCTCGAAATGGGCATCGCCGATAAAGTAACGACCTTCACCGAGACAGACTTCGGACGCACGTTACAGCCGAGCGGTACTGGCACCGACCATGGCTGGGGCGGACACAATTTGGTTTTAGGCGGCGCAGTGCGCGGCGGCGACATCTACGGCACGTTCCCCATGCCTGCGCTTGGTGGCCCTGACGACGCCAACACGCGTGGCGTACTCATACCGACCACGTCGCTCGATCAATACGGCGCGACATTGGCATCTTGGTTCGGTGTCACGTCCGACGCTCTCACGCAGGTGTTTCCCAATATCGGGAAATTCGCGACGGCAAATGTCGGGTTTCTGGGATAGATCCTCAGCTGCAGATTATGGCTCACCGCCGCGCGTTCCCCATGGACTGGGGCCCGGCTGAACAGCGGCATTGGCCGCAACGACTGGCGCTGCACAGCTATCGAGCATGACTTTGTAGTGTTCGCGCACGCGTTCCAGATTCATACGATTGAGGAACGACGAATACGCGATGTAAGACAGCACAAAGCGCAAATCTCGCGCCCAGGGCGGCAGAAAGCGCGGGAACGTGCAGAGGCCATGCGCTGCGAGTGTAGTGATTGCCGGCATGTCCTCGATGTCCATCTTACCCGCGAACAGCAAGCGGATGCAGTCGACACGCGTCTCTTGCACAGCGATGCGCAGGAAGTTGTGCACGCGCACGAGGCCTTCCAGATAAACCGAATCTTTGGTGAAGGGTCCACCGCCTTCGACCAAACCGCCGCGCGTGACACGCCGCGCGTTCTCGAAAGCCGCGAATTTATTCTGCGTACGCTCGCCGAAGAAACGGTAGAGCTCGAGGAAATCCGCGCCATCCATCGACATCTGAATCGCCAGCACGCGATCAGCGAGACGCATAAGGCGCGAGGGATCCATGGACCCGGAGATCAGCTCGGCAAACACCGCAAGGCCCTCTTGTGTACGTGTCGTGCCGGGATGGCCCGCGCCTAGAATTGGAAACGCGCTTTGCGCCGCGCCGTTTAGCGATGTCGCGACATGCACAAAAGCTTCATGCTGAACGAGTTGTGCAAGATCGCGATCTGAGAACTCGGCGCCGCGCCGAATGCGAATGTAGCGCGCACCGGCCAGAGCGTTGGCGGACAGATGATCAACGAGTTCGATCTTGGGCGCAGCATCGCCGAAATGGCGTGCGAGAATTTTGGCCATGCGGAGCGCCAAGTCTTCGGCAGTCGTCGTGGCTTCGTTTTTGGCATCGAGATTGATCTCGAGATTTTGGAAAGACCCCAACACCTGATCGAGCATGCGTGCGAGATCGAAAGGACGCACATCGCAGTTGAGCAGATCAGCTTGAGGCGAGCCGTAAAGCCTGACCGACTGCCGATGAAATTCCTTGGTACCGATGCCGGCCAGCATGTCGGCGCCGATACCGATGACGTCGGCGATACGCAGTAACCATGCTTGCACCGGCCCATCGCCATCGATGAGGGCACGCGCGGCGCGCAAAGCTTCGTGGACGGGTGCGGCATCGAGGGGGGTGTAGGTTACCTTGGGCAGTTCTTTTTCGCCGGCGGCGAAAAAGGCTTCGGCGACCTCGGGCCCCCAGGATACGGCGCGTAAGACTCGGACGGGTTTTTCAGCTTTACGCAGCAAACCGGCTGCGGTCTGAAGGCGCGCGATGGTCGCGAGCGACAGATGGTCCGCCGCGGGGGGCAAATCAGTGGGGACGGCGCCTTCCATGGCCTTTTACTGGCCTTTTCGATGGGAAAAAGTGGAGGTCAGGGTCATTTAACACCCTGTTTCTGGTCATAGCCCCCGACGAGGCGTCCGTTTTGGCTTTGTTCTCGGTCTTGTCCCATAGGCCTAAGTTACTGTAAAATAATAGTTAATGGGGAATTAAGAGGCCGGCTCCAATCGTCTGCGACCGTGCCACGTGCCATTGACTCAAGGGCCCCCGTCAGTATATTCACGCCGCTTCCGAGCGGGGCCAAGAGCATTTCGTGATCATTCCGGTCACGACCCGCCGTATTTGCTTCATCAGGATTTCGAGACCATGTACGCAGTAATAAAGACGGGCGGCAAACAGTATCGCGTCAGCAAAGACGACGTGATCGCCATTGAAAAGCTCGACGGAGACGCCGGCGCCACCATCGTGTTCGACGAGGTGTTGATGCTTGGCGATCAGGTCGGCGCGCCCAGCGTCGCCAACGCGCAAGTGACCGCCGAAGTCGTGCGTCAGTTCCGCGATGATAAAGTCATCATCTTCAAGAAGCGCCGCCGCAAGCACTACCGCCGTCGCAACGGCCATCGTCAGCACCTCACCCTGGTGAAGATCACCGATATGGGCGTGGGCCTGGCCGCCGTTGCTGCGAAGCCGGAAAAGAAAGCTGCGGCTCCGAAAGCCGCGAAGGCCGAAGGCGCTGCTAAGAAACCCGCTGCTAAAAAGGCAGCCGCGAAAAAGACCGCTGAAGCTTAAAGCAACGGCGCATTAGGAGTATTTGGTATGGCACATAAGAAATCCGGCGGCTCGTCCTCGAACGGCCGCGATACCATTGGCAAACGCCTTGGCATCAAAAAGTTCGGCGGTCAGCATGTGATCCCCGGCAACATCCTCGTCCGCCAGCGCGGCACGAAGTGGCATCCCGGCAAAGGCGTCGGCATGGGTCGCGATTACACCATTTTCGCCGTGCTCGAAGGCAAGGTCAGCTTCCAGACCTCCTCCAAAGGCCGCGTTTACGTGTCGGTAAACCCGGCACCAGTTCCGCAGGCTGCGGAATAATAACGGCGACATTCAATCGCCGGCATCCACGCTGGCGATCCCGTGGTTGAAAAAGGAGACGGATCGCCGTCTCCTTTTTTATTTGTGCGCTCCGAAGACTTAAAGCCCGCAAAACAGGTATAAAAGCCGTCATGAAATTCCTCGACCAAGCCAAGATCTATCTCCGCGCCGGCGATGGCGGCAACGGCTGCGTCGGCTTCCGGCGTGAGAAGTTCATCGAGTTCGGCGGTCCCGACGGCGGCGACGGTGGAACCGGCGGCGATGTGATTTTTGAAGCCGCGCTTAACCTCAATACGTTGATCGACTTCCGCTATCACCAGCACTTCAAGGCCGAACACGGCGCCGACGGCGGCGGACAGAACCGCACCGGTCGCGGCGGCAAAGACATGATTATCAAGGTGCCGGTCGGTACCGAAATTCTGTCGGAAGATAAAGAAGAAGTGCTTGCGGATATGTCACACGACGGCCAACGCGTGGTGATGCTGAAAGGCGGCAACGGCGGTTTTGGCAATACGCATTTTAAAGGTCCTGCAAACCAAGCGCCCGAGCATGCTAACCCCGGCCAGATCGCGCCGGAGCTTTGGGTATGGCTGCGTTTGAAGTTGATCGCCGATGTGGGCTTGGTCGGATTGCCGAACGCCGGTAAGTCGACGTTCCTGGCCACTGTCACGCGCGCGCGCCCTAAGATCGCTGATTATCCGTTCACCACGCTGCATCCCAACTTGGGCGTGGCGCAGGTCGGTGAGTTGGAATTTGTCATCGCCGATATTCCCGGCCTGATCGAAGGCGCGCATGAAGGCGCGGGCCTTGGCGATCGCTTTTTAGGACACGTAGAACGTTGCGCGGTTCTTTTGCATCTCGTCGACGGCACCGAGGAAGATGTCGGCGCATCCTATAAAACCGTACGCGGCGAGTTGAAGGCTTACGGCCACAAGCTTGTCGGCAAACGTGAAATCGTCGCGCTCAATAAGTGCGATGCGCTCGATGAAGACACGCGTGCGGAAAAGCTGGCGGCGCTGACCAAAGCCAGCCGCAAGAAAGTCATCATGCTGTCGGGTGTATCGGGCGAAGGACGCACCGAAGCTTTACGCAATCTGGCTAAGATTGTCGCCGCGGCGCGTAGCGCGGACCCCACCGAAGAACTCGACGACAAATACGCCGACGATGCCGACACTCCTGACTCCGGCGAATGGACGCCATGAACGCCGCCGCGCATCTGCGTAATTCCAAACGCTTGGTCGTGAAGATCGGCTCGGCGCTGTTGGTCGACGAAGAGAGCGGCCGGCCGCACCAGGCTTGGCTGGATGCGCTCTGCGACGACATCGCCGCTGCGCATGGCCGTGGCCAAGAGGTGCTGATTGTGACCTCGGGCGCGGTTGCACTAGGCCGACGCCCTTTGCGCATGTTTGAGAAAAAACTGCGCCTGGAAGAAAAGCAGGCCGCCGCCGCCACGGGCCAGTCGCGCCTCACGCAAGCTTATCAGACCTCCCTCGACAGGCATGGCATCACAGTTGCGCAAGTTCTCCTCACGCTGGACGACAGCGAGAACCGCCGCCGCTACATCAATGCCCGCAATACGCTGGACACCCTTTTGCGCTTACGCGCCGTGCCGGTCATCAACGAGAATGATTCCGTGGCGACTGCCGAAATTCGCTTCGGCGACAATGATCGCTTGGCCGCACGCGTTGCGCAGATGATCGGCGCGGATACCTGTGTGCTGTTATCGGATATCGATGGTCTTTATACCGCCGACCCGCGCAGCAATCCCGGCGCGACGCTGGTTCCCGAAGTGCGCGAGATCACGGTGGAAGTGGAAGCCATGGCCGGCGTAAGCGCGACAGACGTCGGCACGGGCGGAATGGTCACCAAGATCATGGCGGCAAAAATCTGCATGGGCGCCGGTTGCCGCATGGCCATCGCGCCCGGCAAACCCATGCAGCCCCTTCAGGCTTTGGAGAACGGTGGGCGCAGTACATGGTTCATCCCGAAGGCCGAACCGCGCGCAGCCTGGAAGAGCTGGATCGCGGGGAGTGTGCAAACGTTGGGCGTGATTGTTGTCGACGACGGCGCGGTAAAGGCGCTGCATGACGGCAAAAGCTTGCTGCCTGCTGGCGTGGTCGATGTATCAGGCGAGTTCGAGCGCGGCGACGCCGTGGAAGTGCGCGGGAACGACGGACGCATTGTTGCCAAAGGGCTCTCGGCCTATGCCGCCGCCGATATGCGCGCCATCAAAGGCAGAAAGTCCGACGATATCGAAGCGATCCTGGGATTCCGGGGCCGCAGCGAAGTTATTCACCGCGACGATCTGGTGGTCGGAACCTAAGCACCACATGTTAGACTGGTAGTTATGGTAGGAGACGTTATGGACGGCGCGATCGATAAAGACGGCGATATTGTCGCCATGATGGACGAGATGGGCAAGAAAGCCCGGGCCGCCGCGCGTCTTCTCGCCAAAACCCAAACGATGGTAAAAAACGCCGTACTGATGGCCGCCGCCGAATCCATCGGCAGCCACGGCCAAGCGATCAAAGCCGCCAACGCCAAGGATATGGCTGCGGCGCGCGAGAAAAAACTTTCCCCCGCTCTGCTGGACCGCCTGGAGCTGACCGATAGCCGCATCGCCGCCATGGCCAAAGGCTTGGTGGAGATCGCCTCCCTGCCCGATCCCGTCGGCGCGGTGATGGATGAGTGGAATCGTCCTAACGGTCTCGAGATTCAACGCGTGCGCACACCGCTTGGCGTCATCGGCATTATTTATGAGTCGCGACCCAACGTCACCGCCGACGCTGGTGGCCTGTGCCTGAAAGCGGGCAACGCCTGTATCTTGCGCGGCGGCTCGGAGAGTTTTCATTCGTCGCGTGCGATCTTTGAATGTCTGCAGGAAGGCTTGCGCGCCGCGCGGTTGCCCGAGGCTTGCATCCAGATGGTGCCCACCACCGACCGCGCGGCCGTCGGCGAAATGCTGACCATGACCAAGTACATCGACGTGATTATTCCCCGTGGCGGGCAGTCGCTGGTGGAACGCGTGGTGAAGGAATCACGCGTACCGACGTTCCAACACCTCAGCGGCTTGTGTCACACCTATATTCACAGCGACGCCGATCCCGCCAAAGCGCGGCGGATTGTGCTGAACGCGAAGATGCGCCGCACCGGCGTATGCGGCGCGACTGAAACGCTGCTGGTGGATGAAGCCATCGCGGAAAAAATCCTGCCGCCGATCATGGATGACCTGATCAAAGCCGGTTGCGAAATCCGTGGCGACGCTGTCGTGCAAAAACTGAACGCACGCGTGAAGCCGGCCGAAGCCGCCGATTGGGATACGGAATATCTCGACGCCATTATTGCGGTGAAAGTCGTGAGAGATCTCGAAGCCGCCATGGCGCATATCGTTGCGCATGGCTCGGAGCATACCGAGGCCATCATCACCGAGGACACCGTAGCGGCCGAGCGCTTCATGGCCGGTCTCGACAGCGCCATCGTGATCCACAACGCCTCGACCCAGTTCGCCGATGGCGGCGAGTTCGGGATGGGTGCCGAAATCGGCATTGCCACCGGCAAGCTTCATGCCCGCGGACCCGTCGGTGTGGAGCAATTGACGACCTTCAAATATAAGGTGCGCGGTGACGGCCAAATCCGGCCGTAAAACGTTTTCGGCTCCGCCGCCGTCCTTCGGCGACCGCCGGCGGCGGCGCGTTGGATTGTTAGGTGGGTCCTTTAACCCGGCCCACGACGGGCATCTGCATATCAGCCGGGAAGCCCTCAAGGCTCTGAAACTGCATCAGGTCTGGTGGCTGGTGAGCCCGCAAAATCCCTTAAAACCGGCGAAGGGCATGGCGCCCCTGACCAAGCGCCTGGACACCGCCCGCGCCATCGCGCGCGATCCCCGGATTCTGGTGACCGATCTGGAATGCCGGCTTGGCGTGAACCGCACCGCCCTCACCCTTAAACAGCTTGCACGCCGCTATCCCAACATCAGCTTCGTCTGGTTGATGGGCGCCGATAACCTCGCGCAAACACCCCGCTGGTGGCGCTGGACTCGCATCTTTCACACCACGCGCGTTGCGATTTTCGACCGTAGCCCTTATTCTTACGGCGCGTTGGCCGGTGCGG
>CAITZE010000419.1 GCA_903896775.1 uncultured bacterium | reverse complement strand
ATATTCGCCAGGTTCCACCTTCAAGACGATGGTGACGCTGGCGGCGCTGGAACACGGTGTTATCGCGCCGGAGCAGACAGTTTACTGCAGCGGCAGTTATGCGCTCGGCAGCTACATCAAACATTGCCACACGGTTCACGGCAGTGTGTCCATGGTGCGCGCGATCTCGCTCTCCTGCGACGTCTACTTCTACGAAGTGGCGCGGCGGCTGGGCGTCGACAAAATCGCCGAGATGGCGCGCAAATTCGGGCTCGGCCAGGTGTCCGGCATCGGCTTGCCGAACGAAAAATCCGGCCTCATTCCTACGGAAGCCTGGAAAAAGGCTGCCCGCGGCGACCGCTGGTCTTCAGGCGATACCTTGAACGTCGGCATCGGTCAGGGTGACGTGTTGGCGACGCCGATTCAGCTCGCCACCATGGCCTCACGTATTGCCAATGGCGGCATCGCCGTGAAACCGCGCCTCGTCCGCCCCACGATTCAAGGCAACCAACCGATAGAAGACGACGGGCAGGAGATGTTTGAAAGCCTCGATATTCCGTTGCCGCATTTGGAAATCTTGCGCCAAGGCATGTACGATGTCGTCAACGGTCCGCCCGGTGCGACGACAGCTATGGCTGCGCGCTTGAAGTTCGCCGATCCCGAGAAGAAAGGCTGGACTCTGAGCGGCAAGACCGGCACGGCAGCTGTGCGCGGCCTGAACGCCGCGCAACGCGAGGCTCAGAAGCGCGACCCCGCCAGTGTGCCATGGCCGCTCCGCGACAACGCGCTGTTTATCTGCTTCGCGCCGTCTCATGCGCCGCGCTATGCTATTTCAGTCGTTGTGGACCATGCGCTTGGTGGTGGTGGCGCTTTTGCGGCGCCAATCGCCCGCGATGTTATGACGGAAGTTTTGCGCCTCGACCCCTCGCGCAAGCCGCGTGTCGAAGACAATCAAATCGCCGCCGCCGGGAACGGTCACACATGAGCGATATGGGCTTCATGTCGGCACGTCTGCGCCGCGGCGATATGACCGCGGGCGAGAAGGTGTGGCAAATGAGCTGGTCGCTCATGTTCCTCCTGTGCTGCATTTTTGCCTTCGGCTTTGCCATGCTGTACTCGGCCGGAAACGGCAGCATGCAGCCATGGGCAGGTCCACAACTCGCGCACTTCGTGGTGGGACTTTTTATAATCACCGGCATTACGGTGATCGATGTTCGGCTGCTGCTACGCTATGCCTACATCTTTTACGCCGTCGTGTTTGTGCTGCTGGTTCTTGTGGAAATTAAGGGCGCCATCGGCGGCGGCGCACAGCGCTGGATCGATCTCGGAATCTTCCAGCTTCAGCCTTCGGAGCTGATGAAACCCGCCATCGTGCTGGCGCTTGCGCGCTATTTTCATGGCGTGAGTACTGAGGAAATCGGGCGGCCATCGCTTCTTGTCGTGCCAATCCTGACGACCCTTGTTCCCACCGCGCTTATTATCAAACAGCCCGACCTTGGCACTGCTCTGCTCATCATGGCGAGTGCGGGCGGCCTCCTGTTCATGGCCGGTGTGCGTCTTTGGAAGTTCGCGCTCGTGATTCTGGCGGGCGGCGGCGCGCTGCCGCTGGTCTGGCCGTTTCTTCACGATTATCAGAAGGACCGCATTCGGATTTTCTTGGACCCGGAACGCGATCCGCTCGGCGCTGGGTATCACATTCTGCAATCCCAAATCGCCCTTGGTTCTGGCGGCTTGTTCGGCAAGGGCTTCATGGCCGGCACGCAAAGCCATCTCAATTTCTTGCCCGAGCGCCAGACCGATTTCATTTTCACCATGCTGGCGGAAGAATTCGGCATGATGGGCGGCATGATCCTGCTCGGTCTTTACGTCATCCTGTTGATCTATGGCTATGCCATTGCCTTTCGCTGCCGCCACCAATTCGGGCGGCTTGTCGCGATTGGTTTGACGACGGGCTTTTTCGTCTACTTCTTCATTAACATCGCTATGGTCATGGGCTTAGCCCCGGTGGTTGGCGTGACCCTGCCGTTCATTTCCTACGGCGGTACGTCGCTGGTAACGCTTATGCTCTGTGTCGGTCTGCTCATGAACATCCACGTTCATCGCGATGTGCATATGGGCGTGCGCGGCGGCTTCAACGACTTTTAGCCGGCCTTAAGTCCCTCGGCATTCTCAAGCCCGCCGCTTTGATGCCGCCAAAGACGCGCGTAGATGCCGCCTCGCGCCAGTAGTTCAGCATGCGTGCCGGTTTCCACGATATGGCCGTCGTCCATGACAACAAGCCTGTCCATGCGTGCGATCGTCGATAACCGGTGCGCAATCGCAATCACAGTGCGCCCTTCCATCAAGGTATCGAGCTGTTCCTGGATCGCGGCCTCGACCTCGGAATCGAGCGCCGACGTGGCTTCGTCCAGCACTAGGATTGGCGCGTTCTTAAGGATCACGCGCGCCAGCGCAACGCGCTGGCGCTGTCCACCGGATAGCTTGACGCCGCGCTCGCCGACCTGGGCGTCGAAGCCGCGCCGGCCTTGCCAGTCTTCCAGCGTTTCGATGAATTCCAGAGCATGAGCACGTTCGGCGGCACTGCGGATCTCTTCTTCCGTCGCATCGGGGCGGCCATAGCGGATATTCTCGCGGATCGAGCGATGCAACAGTGAGGTGTCTTGCGTCACCATGGCGATATGCGCACGTAAGGATTCTTGCGTCACTGCGGCAATATCCTGGCCGTCGATCAGAATGCGCCCAGCGCTGAGATCGAAGAAACGCAAGAGCACGTTCACCATCGTAGATTTGCCTGCACCTGATGGGCCTATAAGGCCGATGCGCTCACCAGGCGCGATTGTCAGGTTGATTCCGTGAAGCACACCGCGTGCGGTGCCGTATCCGAAGTGAACGTCGTCGAACGTGACTTCGCCGGAGGAGACGCGGAGCTCCGGGGCATCGCGGTGGTCACCCATCGTGCGCGCGACGGCAATAGACTTCATACCGTCCTGCACTGTGCCGACATTCTCGAAAATGCTGGTAATGTTGAAGGCAACCCAGCCGGACATGGATTGCATCTGCCAGGCCAGCGGCAAGGCCATGGCAACGATGCCAACATTGACATGCCCGGCGGCCCAAAGCCCAATGGCCATCGCGCCCGTGCCCACAACCATCGCCGCATTCATGGTGCTGAGGCATAGCGTGAAGAACGTCATCATACGTAGCTGACGGCGATAGGTGTCGTTGTGCTCGTCCACCGAGGCGCGCACGAAAGCGTCTTCATCGCGTGGACGCGCGAACAATTTGACGGTGAGAATATTGGTGTAACTGTCGACCACGCGGCCTGTGAGAGCGGAGCGCGCTTCCGACAGCGCACGCGAACGGTCCCGCATGCGCGGTACGAACCAACGCAACATGACAATATAACCCGTGAACCAAGCGAGGATGGGAATCGCAAGGCGGCCATCGCTGCGAGACAGCAGCACAATGGCGCTGGTACCGTAGACCAGGATGTACCAAACCGCATTGGTGCCGGAGACAATGCTGTCCCGCAGCGAAGGGCCAGTTTGCATAATGCGATTGGCAATGCGTCCGGCAAAATCGTTTTGAAAGAAGCTCCAGCCTTGCCGGACCACGTGCCAGTGGCTTTGCCAACGCACGAGATTGGTAAGATTGGCGACGATACCTTGGTTGGCGATCAGATTCTGTCCCAACAGCACCAGCGGGCGCAGGCACAACTGAACGGCAGCCATTGCCAGCAGATCGGGCCAATGATCATGCAGGACTTCGATGGCTGTGTGGGTCGACACCAGATCAACCACCCGCCCGATGAAAATAGGAATCAGAACATCCATCAGCGCCACGATGGTGCCGGCTACAAACAGCGCCACCAGCAGGCCACGCGCTTGGCGGGCATAGTGCCAATAGAACGCGACCAAACCCGCCGGCGGTGTCGTGTCCGCAGCGTCGATGGTGGGGTTCAGCAGATTTTCAAAAAAGCGAAACATGGCTGCATGCGTGGTTTAAGTATCTGGTTCAAACAAAAGCCCCGCCGGTAGTGCCGGCGGGGCTTTTTGCGTGATCGACAATGACGACGATACGATTACTGCAAAAACGCTCCCGCCAGGCCGGTATAGGCCGGGCCGCGATCAAACATATTGATGTGCGAGAGCGTTTTCATGGCGCGGACAGTAGGTGAGCGCCCCGGTTTCTGTCAAATGGCCTGTTGGGGT
>CAITZE010000418.1 GCA_903896775.1 uncultured bacterium | reverse complement strand
GGGCACCGGTTCGCGGCGGGAGCAGGGTGCCCATAATAACATCGTGAACGTGCCTCTTGCAGCGGGTGACCGGGGTGATGTATTCCGCGCCGGCCTTCGCGACGAAATCCTCCCGGCTTTGAGCATCTTCAGGCCGGATTTTGTCCTTATTTCCGCCGGCTTCGACGCCCATAAAGACGATCCCTTGGGACAGTTGGGGCTGACGGAAACCGACTTCGCCTGGGCCACGGCCGCCATCATGGACGCAGCTAGAGACTTGTGCGGCGGACGGGTGGTATCGGTGCTCGAAGGCGGTTACAACCTGGATGCGCTGGCGGACTGTGTGACCGCCCATGTAGAGACCCTGAAGGATCACTGAATGGCTAAATCCCCTAACGATACTGGCGCCGATATCGCCGCCCTCGGCTTTGAAGAAGCCATGAAGGAGCTGGAGCGAATTGTGCGCGATCTGGAGAGCGGCCAAGTCAAATTGGACGATGCCGTGAAAGCCTATGAACGTGGTGCGGCGCTGAAGAAGCATTGCGAGGCCAAGCTGACGGATGCCCGCGCCAAGGTCGAAAAGATCACCGGAAGTGGGAAAAATTTGGGGCTGGAGCCAGTCGACCGTGAGTAACGCTGCTGTACAAAACACAACCGTCACTGACGACTTGGCAGCCTTTAAAGCAGAACTTGTCGCGATCGCTGCTGCTACCAATAAGACGTTGGACGATTTATTGGCGCCAGTCTCCGGCCCTGAAGGCCGCGTGACCGATGCTATGCGCTACGCCGCCCTTGATGGCGGTAAGCGTCTGCGTCCGTTTTTAGCCGTCGCCTCAGCTGATCTGTTTGGTGTGCCCCGTGCGCGCTCTTTACGCGCGGCGGCTGCGGTCGAGATGATCCATTGTTACTCGCTGGTGCATGACGACCTGCCGGCCATGGACGACGACGACCTGCGCCGCGGCCGCCCCACGGTTCACAAAAAGTATGACGAAGCCACCGCCATTCTGGCGGGAGATGCCTTGCTGACCGAGGCCTTTGCGGTGCTCGCCGATCCCGCAACGCACCCGGATGGGGCTGTGCGCGCGAAGCTGGTGGCCGAGCTGGCCCGGGCCTCAGGCGCGGCCGGTATGGTGGGCGGTCAGATGATCGACCTTATGGCTGCTAACCTCAGCCTGGATGATAACGGCCTGAAACGGCTCCAGAACCTGAAAACCGGCTGCATCATTGCGGTCGCCTGTCGTATGGGCGCGGTACTGGGGGAAAGCCCGTCCGGTGTCATCGATACATTAGGCAGCTACGGAAGGGATATGGGCTTGGCCTTTCAGATAGCCGACGATGTATTGGACGTCGAGTCCACCGCGGCCGAGACCGGCAAGGCCACGGGCAAAGACGCGGCTGCGGGCAAGGCGACTTTTGTCTCCCGGCTGGGCCTGGAAGGTGCTAAAAACCTTGCACAAGTACTCACGAATCAAGCTTGTAACCACTTGGTACCGTTTGGGAATAAAGCTGATCTTTTACGTCAGGCAGCTTTGTTCGCGATCCAGCGCCGTAACTGATACATTCGCTGTTAAGTCCTTGATCTTGCCTTCGACTCCGGTGCCATCGCCTTGACCTCGACGAACGATCCAGCCGCCCCACCGCACACACCGCTTTTGGATCGCATTGCGCGGCCATCGGATTTGCGTAACCTCAGCATCGAGCAATTGACTCAGGTGTCTGATGAACTGCGTGCCGAAACTATCCACAGCGTTTCGCGCACCGGCGGGCATTTGGGCGCAGGCCTTGGTGTGGTTGAACTCACGGTCGCTTTGCATCACGTTTTTGAGACACCCGCCGACCGTCTGATCTGGGACGTGGGACATCAATGTTACCCGCATAAAATTCTCACCGGTCGCCGCGATCGCATGTCGACGATCCGCCAGAAAGACGGTCTGGCTGGTTTCACGCTACGCACCGAGAGCGAATACGATCCATTTGGTGCGGGTCACAGCTCCACATCGATCTCCGCTGGTCTGGGCATGGCCGTGGCGCGTGATTTTGCCGGTCGCGATAATCACGTAATCGCGGTCATCGGCGACGGCAGCATGAGCGCCGGCATGGCTTATGAAGCTATGAATAACGCCGGTGCGCTCGGCAGTCGTCTGATCGTCATTCTCAACGACAACGACATGTCGATCGCGCCGCCGGTCGGCGCAATGAGCGCCTATTTATCGCGACTTCTCTCATCGAAGCCTTATATGAGCCTGCGCCAACTCGGCGCGGCGATGG
>CAITZE010000417.1 GCA_903896775.1 uncultured bacterium | reverse complement strand
CTGGTGGTCGGCATCGATGCCAAAGGCAACTCGACGTTCGAGACGCTGTCAGCACAAGCCAGAGAGCGCATGCCGGATATCTTGAGCGATCTCGACACCGAGCGTGCGAACCCGAACCGATAGCGCGGCGGGGTAAGAGTTTTCGATTACGTCTGCACTAAAAATAATCCGAACGGGAAGAAACATGTCCAGAAACAATTTGCGCCGCTTGCATGTGAAGGCCGTTGCAAGCGCCCTCGTCTTTTCCATAGCCGTACTTTCAAGCGCAGCGTACTCCGAAGACTATCCTACACGCCCCATTCGCATGATCGCGCCTTTCGCTGCCGGCGGCCCGGCCGATCTGATCGCGCGCGCTGTTGCACCCGGCATGAGCGACTACCTCAAGCAGTCTGTCGTGATCGAAAACCGCACCGGCGCAGGCGGCGCTGTCGGCGTTGATGCGACGCTCAAGGCTACTCCCGATGGCTATACTATTGGCGTGACTGGACCGGGTGCCCTCACCGTATCTCCGTTCATGACCAGCGTGCCTTATGATCCGATCAGGGACGTCGCGCTCATCATGCGGGTTGCGACCGTCAACGGCGTGATCGTTGTTGCGGCGGATAGTCCCTACAAAACACTCAACGACCTGATCAACGCCGCCAAGGCTTCACCGGGCAAACTTTCTTTCGGCTCAGCGGGAGCCGGCACCACCACACAGATGGCTGGCGAACTCCTAAACATGGAAGCCGGCACCAAACTCGTGCATGTCCCCTATCGCGGCGCAGCGCCGGCGAGCAATGATCTGCTCGGCGGTCACATTCAGACCATGATGCCCGACCTCCCCGGTGTGCTGTCGCTCATTCAAGCCGGAAAGATCCGAGCGCTCGCCGTCACCAGCAAGGCACGCTCGATCTACCTGCCCGACACGCCGACGACGGCGGAAGCCGGTTGGCCGAACATCCTGTCCGATAGCTGGTATGGCGTAATCGCGCCTGCCGCCACGCCGGAACTCATCAAGAATAAACTCCATGAAGCCGTTGTCGCCGCGATGAAGACCCCGGAATTCGCCGCACAGATCAAAATACAAGGTGCGACCATCGCCGCGGCAGGACCGAAGGAATTTGCCGCTATCGTCAGCGATGAACAGACGCGCTGGAAACGCGTGATCGAAGCCACCGGCGCTAAGATGGAATGATCGGCTTCCGGTAACGGATTGCTGCCGCTTCCTTGCGGTACCTAGAAAAAGCCCGCCGGCAATGACTGCCGACGGGCTTGTTGCTTCGCTTCGCGAAACTTCGGATGGGACGGAGAACCCGAAGTTCAGCCAGTTGTCATATCAGCGAAAGAAATAGTTCAGACCGAGTTTGATCGTGCTGACCTGCGCATCGACCGGCACGCCGAAATAAGTTTCGCTGCCATAATCGGTGTAGAGATATTCAAGCTTCACCGACCAGTTCGGCCTGACCATCCACTCCGCACCGGCGCCAAGCGTCCAGCCTAGATGTGTGTTGTCGGCTGACGCACCGACAGCAAACCCGCCGGAGGCAGCCGTCAGGTCGAGCGAGCCGTGAGCCCATGCCGCGCCGCCGGTGACGTAGTAAAGCGCATTACCCGGCGCGTAACCGACGCGACCTCGCAATGAACCCATGTAGTCGATGTTGGTGTTCGCCGAGAGCGCCACGCCGCCGATGGCTGCGTTATCGCTGCGGCCGATATTCGCCCAGGCGCTATCGAGTTCGACGCCCCAAACGATATTGCCGGTCTGGATATTGTAGCCGACCTGGCCGCCGACAAAACCGCCGTCGATGTCCGCCGATCCGCCGGTATTGCTGACATCGCCCCAGCCGTAGCCGCCATGAATACCGGCATAGAACCCACCCCAATTCCAGTATGGCGCGGGCGGAGCTTTCAACGGCATAAGGTCAGCAGCAGAAGCCGACGCAGCAAACCCGAACGCAGCAACGCACGCGAACAGACTACGCTGAATGACTTTCCGCATTGTTTCCCCCAGGTTGAAACGAATCGTTTGCAACCATGAGTATGCGTACAAACCTGTGATTCGATAAGAGTTTTCCACAGCGGTGGGCAAAGTTTGCAAATCCCGGCGATGGCGATAGAAGCCGTCAGCCATCAGTGAAGCAGCGTGAAAATGACGACAGACAAAGCATTCAAGGGCCGGCGCGAGGATTTCCGGCTGATCACCGGCCAGGGGCATTACACCGCCGACTGGAGCCTGCCGGGCCAGGCCTATGGCCAGTTCCTGCGCTCGAACTACGCCCACGCCGAGATCGTTTCCATCGATGTTGAGGCCGCGCGCCAAAGCCCCGGCGTCATCTGCATCCTGACCGGCAAGGACATTGCCGACGCCGGCCTGAAAAATCCGCTGCCAATGATGCACATGAAAGGCAAAGGCGGCACAACGCTCAAACATCCGCCTCGCCCGCCGCTTGCATATCCGCGCGTGCGCTTCGTCGGCGAGCCGGTCGCGCTGGTCGTCGCCGATAGCGACGATGCCGCTTTCGACGCCGCCGAAAAAATCGTCATTGAATACCGTGAGTTGCCCGCCGTCACCAGTTCACGCAACGCGCTCGAGCCGGGCGCAGAACGTCTGCATGAAGAGGCCGAAGGCAACCTCGCCCTGGAATACGAACTCGGCAATGCGGAAGCCGCAAATGCGGCTTTCGCAAAGGCGGCACATGTCGTGAAGCTGACGCTCGATGCCCAGCGCATT
Source organism: uncultured bacterium (assembly GCA_903896775.1). Lineage (GTDB taxonomy): Bacteria > Pseudomonadota > Alphaproteobacteria > Rhodospirillales > Rhodospirillaceae > SHVO01. The sequence goes on along the minus strand of CAITZE010000417.1, from coordinate 4,227 downwards.
TCCGGCAATCCGATGGAACCAAAGGCGGGTCTCGCCAAATATGATGCGGCGACGGAAATGTACGACATTTATATGCCGACGCAGGGCATGTCGGACATACGCAACGCGCTCGCTTTCGCCATCGGCGTCCAGCCCGACCGCATCAAGGTTCATGCGCTCGATGTCGGCGGCGCGTTCGGTATCCGTAACGAGGCCTATCCTGAATTTATTGCCCTGCTGCATGCCGCGAAGGTCGCAGGCCGGCCGGTCAAATGGGTCGGCTCGCGCACCGAGAGTATCCTCAGCGATCATCATGGCCGCGGCACGCTGATGACCACCGAACTCGCGCTCGACGATAACGGAAACTTTCTCGCCATGCGCGGCGACTGGATTTCCGACCTTGGTGCGTATTGCTCAAGCGCCGGACCGTTCATCAGCACCGCTGCCGCGCCGACCGGAATGGCGGTCAACGCCTATAAGACGCCAGCGTTGCACGGCATCATTCGCCTCGCCTTCACCAACGCGACGCCGACGACTGCCTATCGTGGCGCGTCGCGCCCGAGCGTGTCCTACATCGTCGAGCGGCTGGTCGATGAAGCGGCACGCATCACGGGTATCGATCGCATCAAGCTGCGGCGGCGCAATCTCATCGCCAAGAAATCCTTCCCCTACAAGACTCCAATGGGTGCAACCTATGACAGCGGCGATCCTGTTGGTTTGCTCGACATGGCCTTGAAGGAAAGCGACTGGGACGGTTTTGAAAAGCGCCGCAAGGAAGCCAGAAAGCGCGGCAAGCTGCGCGGCATCGGCTGTGCTGCATTCATCGAACCTTCGGGTGGACTCGGCCAGGAAGAAATCGCCATCAAGTTTGGCATGGACGGCCTGATCGATCTGTTCTCAAACTGCGGACCTTCCGGTCAGGGTCACGAGACTGCATTTCCAGATCTCGTCGCCGCCGTCCTCGGCCTCGGCTCTGACCGTATCCGCCTGCGTTACAGCGATCCGGAAGGTCCAAACCTTGCCGGTACCGGCAGTTTCGGATCGCGCTCACTCATCAGCCACGGTGGCGCACTGACAGTCGGTGCGCGTGAGGTCGTGCGTAAGGGCCTCGATCTCGCCGCCAAGGAAATGGAAGTCGCCGCATCGGACGTCGAATTCGAGGACGGTCACTATCGCGTGCGCGGCACTGACGTGAAGATCAGCTTCGAGCAACTGGTCAAGCAATACGCCGGACAAGAAGATCATCCGCTCGACACCACCATGAAGATCAACACCACATCGACATTTGCCGGCGGCGCGCATGTCTGCGAAGTCGAAGTTGATATGGAAACCGGCGTCGTCGAACTGCTGACGTATGTCGCGGCGGACGACTGCGGCGTGGTGATGAACCACTCGCTCGTCGAAGGACAGATGCACGGCGGCATCATGCAAGCCGTCGGCCAGGCACTCGGCGAGCATTGCGTCTATGATCCCGACAGCGGCCAGATGCTGAGCGCGAGTTTCATGGACTACGTGATGCCGCGCGCATGGGATTTGCCACGCATTTCACTTTACGATCATTCGACGCCGTCGCCCAACACTCCGCTCGGCGTCAAGGGCGCGGGCGAAGCCGGCACCACGGGCGCGGTGCCCTGCATTGCCAATGCGGTGTTCGATGCGCTCAAGCCGCTTGGCATCAACCACCTCGATATGCCGTTCACCTCGAACCGTGTGTGGGACGCCATGCAGGCAGCGCGGCAGGCCGCAGAGTAACTACTTCGCAGAAGTGCCGCCACGGTTCCAGCCGCGCGCGCCCTCGCCGTAAATTTCGTGGCCCGTGTCGGTGATCACCACGGTGTCTTCGAGCTTGATGAAGCCGCGCTTGGGATGTTGCAGCGTAGTCTCGACCGATACTACCATGCCCTCCTCCAGCGCCTTGTCGGCGTCGTAGCCTTCATAGCGCACCGGACCCGTGCTGGTGAGGCGCGGCGCTTCGTGAGTGACCAGACCCATGCCATGCGCGAGAAAGTCCGTGTGATCCTTGATCTTTGATTGCTTCAGCCGCGCTTCGGCAGTGGCGTAGATTTCGCCGCCGATTACGCCGGGCCTGATGACAGCGAATGCAGCGCGCTGCACGGCCTCGATTTCGCCAAGCAGGTCTTCCAGTTCGGCGTCCGGCTCGCCGAGGATTGCCATGCGCGCGAGATCGCCGATGTAACCGCCAAAATTGCCGCCACTGTCGAGCGAGAGCACATCGCCCTTCTCCCAGCGTTGCGGTGATGGTGAGCGGTTGTGACTGGTGCCGCAGGCGACAAGGCAATATTCAAAAGTCAGGCCGCGATTAACCTCCTCGCGCTTGAGCGCGTCGGCCAGTTCCTGCTTGGTGGTGCCGGGGCCGTGGTTGGCGATCACCGCCTGCATCGACGCGATGACTTTTTCGGACGCCTGCTTGAGGATTGTGAGTTCTTCTGGCGTCTTGCGGGCGCGCAGACGCTCGAGCGTGAACACGCTATCGACGATTTCGCTGTGGGGCATTTCTTTGCGCAACGCATCGGCGGCGTCGAGCGGCAGGAATGGCATTTCGACACCGATGCGGTTGGCCTTCACGCCGGTCTTTTTAACGAAGGCAACCGCCTTCTGCATGGAGTCGATGGAGGTTGCGCCCTTGATGAATTCCGGCACCCAGAACGGCGTCACGGCGTTCTGATACCCCTCCATGCCGTGACCGACATAGGCGACCTTTTCCGGTGCGCCCTTGGGATAGACCAGCACCGGCAGGTAGCGGCTGGTGCCGAAGGCATCCATATAGTCAAAGAAGAACGCGCGGTGCCCGCCGAGCAGATACTGGACGTTGTGCTTCGAGGTCACGAGCAGCACATCGATCCCGGCCTTGTCCATCAGCGCGTCGAGCCGTGCGGAATTGAACGGAACGGGGCGCGAAACGGCGGCAGTTGCAGCGGCGGCGGATACGGGCGTGGACATGGGGCGGCGCTCCTCACGCAATACGTTTAAGTCTTATGAAGGTTATGGATATTAACCACTTAGCTGCCCAGGCCAAAAGCCTTGAATTAGCCACATGGGTCCGGTATGCATTTGCGCATTCGGACTAAGGATTCGATCTTTCGGATCTCTCCGCGAGCCGCGTGCATGAAATCCAGCCGCCTTTTTGGTTGGGTTCTCAGCTCTCTCGTCCGATAGCTTCACTGAGCCGACAACCCTAGCCACGCGGGATGTCTTTGATCCCCGCGTTCGGCAGCATCCGCGTAGTGCGGAGCATTTGTCGTTCGCCCATAGAAAGTATTTTTCTTGACCACATTCAATGAACTTGGCCTCGCCGAGCAGATCAGCCGTGCGCTCATCGAGCAGGAATACATGACCCCGACGCCAATCCAGGCGCAGGCCATTCCCGTGTTGCTCACCGGCCGCGACCTCATCGGCATCGCCCAGACCGGCACCGGCAAAACCGCAGCCTTCGCGCTGCCGATCCTCAATCGCCTCGCCGCCGACCGCGTGCAGGTGGAACCGAAGACCTGCCGCGTTCTCGTTCTCAGCCCGACCCGCGAACTGTCCGGCCAGATCGTCGATAGCTTCAAGACTTACGGCAAGTATCTCCGCCTGCGCGTTGCGCTCGCCATCGGCGGCGTGTCGATCGGCGGCCAGGCTCGCCAGCTTAACGGTGGTGTCGAAGTGCTCGTCGCAACACCGGGCCGCCTGCTCGATCTCGTTCAGCAGAACGCCGTGCGTCTCAAGAACGTCGAAGTGCTCGTACTCGACGAAGCCGACCGCATGCTCGACATGGGCTTCATCCGGGACATTCGCAAAATCGTCGCCAAGCTCCCGACCGAACGGCAGACCTTGCTGTTCTCCGCCACCATGCCGCAGGACATCGCTGAACTGGCGAAACAGATCCTGAAGAATCCCGCGAGCGTCTCGGTGACGCCGGTGTCCTCCACGGTCGAGCGCATTGCGCAGCGTGTCATTCACGTTGATCGCGGCGCCAAGCTCCAGCAGCTTATCGAGTTGCTGCGCACCGAAACCGTCAATCGCGTGCTGGTGTTCAGCCGTACCAAGCACGGCGCAGACAAGATCGCGCGTGGGCTGACCCATGCAGGTATCGCTTCCGAGGCGATCCACGGCAACAAGTCGCAGAACAATCGTACTCGCACGCTTGCAGCCTTCCGCAGCGGCGAAATCAAGACCCTGATCGCGACCGACATCGCCGCGCGCGGCCTCGACGGCGATGGCGTCACCCACGGAATCAACTCTGAT
>CAITZE010000416.1 GCA_903896775.1 uncultured bacterium | reverse complement strand
TCGGGATATTTTTCGCAGTCGTCCTTGGGATGATTTCGCCCGCCACCGCGTTGGCAATGAAACCGCTCGGCGATGGATTCATCGCGTTGCTGCGCATGATGCTAGCGCCCATCATCTTCTGTTCGGTTGTGATTGGCCTGACCCATGTGGCCGACATGCGCCAGTTGGGGCGCTTGGGATTCAAAGCCCTGCTCTATTTCGAGGTCGTGACCACGATTGGCATGGGCGTAGGCTTTATCGCCGTGAATATTGTGCGGCCCGGCGACGGCCTACACGCGACGGACCTCACGCTAACGGACAGTCTCTCGAAGAGCATCAGCACTTCGGGCGACTTCACCGCCGTGAAGTTTTTCCTGAGCATTATCCCCAACACGCTCGTCGATGCCTTCGCCAAAGGCGAGATTTTACAGGTTTTGTTTATTTCCGTTTTGACGGGTGCGGCGCTCAGCATCGGCGGTGCAAAACGCGATTCGACGATCCTTAAAGTTATCGCCGAGGCTCAGGAGATTCTCTTCAAAATTCTGGGCTTTATCATGCGCCTTGCGCCGCTCGGCGCATTCGGTGCGCTTGCTGCAGCGATCGGCGCTTTTGGCGCCGTAACGCTCGTCTATTTGATAAAAGTCGCCGCCCTCTATTGGGCATCGGCGCTGTTTTTCGTGATCGTTGTTCTGGGCAGCATCGCCGCCATGGCAGGCCTGTCGATCTTCAAAGTCCTGCGCTTGATCCGCGACGAACTCATGCTGGTGTTGGGCACGGCATCGGGCGAAGTTGTGCTGCCGCGCCTCATGCGCAAACTTGAGCAAGCCGGCTGCGATCAAGCCGTCGTTGGCTTCGTACTGCCCTCAGGCTACAGCTTCAACCTCGACGGCACCGCGATCTATATGGCCATTGCCGTGGCGTTCATTGCGCAGGCTACCGATACGCCGTTTTCCTTAGAACAGCAGCTGGGCGTCTTGATGATCCTGTTGCTGACATCCAAAGGCGGCACCACCGTCGCCGGCGGTGCTTTCATCAAATTGGCCGCGACGCTCCAGACCGTGCGTACATTGCCGCTGGGCGGATTAAGCCTGCTTTTTGGCATCGATCGCCTCATGGCGACCTGCACGGCGCTCACCAATGTCGTCGGCAACTGTCTCGCGGTTTTTGTGATCGCGAAGTGGGAGCGCGGCTTTGACCAGAAGAAATTCGATGAATACTTGAGACAACAAGCTGCCGGCCTTATCGACGCCTCAGGTAGCGAAACACGCACGAAAGCGGCTCATGGCAAGTAACCAACGTATTGCACCCGCCCCTCCAGCCACGACCGATGCCGGCCGTGCGGTCGAGGCCAACATTCGTCAATCGCGTGGTGAAATCTCGCTGTTGTATCAAGTGCTGCTAAATAGCCTGCCCGTGGCTCAAGGCTGGGAGACATATCTCACCGCCATTCGCCAAAAGACGTCATTAAAGCCGTCTTTGCGTGAACTTGTTATTTTGCGTGTAGCAGTGCTGAACCGCGCGCCTTATGAATTCGAAGCCCATGTTTCGCACGCGCAAAAAGCGGGTCTGTCCGATGCCAAGATCGCAGCTGTAAAAGTGTCTGACTTAGCGGCTTTCGATGATCTTGAGCGCCTTGTGTTGGAATACACCGACACCATGACGCGCGACGTGCAGGTACCCGACGCCTTGTTCGCCCGCATCAAAGAGGCTTTTGATCCGGCAGGGCGCGTTGACCTCACCGCAACAGTCGCCGCCTACAACATGGTTTCACGATTCCTGGAAGCTCTGCATGTCCACTGAAACGACAAAGCCCGCCCTTCAGGATGCGGTGCTGATCGAATTCATTCTGAAAGATCAGAATGCGCCGTCCCTGATCGGCGACCTTGGGCGTCTTGCCCCCGAGCTATCGATCCCTGCGGCCGATATACAGGCGGTTCAGGCCCTTGAGGAGCCGCGCGTCACGGTCTATTTGCGCGGACTAAAACTCAACGCCAACCTCGCCGCGATTGGATTTTCGGCACACAAAAACCTCGCGAGCCTGGCCGTCGGCGATATCGAAATCAGCCGCCTCGCCGCCGTCAAGGTGCTCGCCGGCGCATCCGCCAACAAAGCAGCAGACTTTCATTATGTCGTACGGACCGACGTGTTGTCGGGCGGTGAAGACGACCTGGAGCAATGGTACGATCAGGAGCATTTGGCCGGCCTCGCCTCCGTTCCGGGCGTTGTTCTCGCGCAACGCCTCGTCAGCCTCGATGCAGCACCCCGCTATTATGCCTGCTACGATTTGACAGCGCCGCAAATCCTAAAGACTCCGGAATGGCTCGCGGTGCGTGACACGGCATGGTCGAGCCGCGTTCGCCCGACCTTCTGCAACACGCGGCGCATACCTTCACGGCTGCTGCGGATATGAGCGGCGTATTGCCCACGGGCGCCTGCGACAGTCACTGCCATATCTTCGGACCGGCAGTGCGTTTTCCCTTCGACCCCAACCGCACCTACACGCCGGCAGACGCCCCAAAAGAAGCCTTGATGGCTTTGCATCGAAGTCTTGGGCTCGACCGCGCCGTCATCGTGCAGCCGGCTTGTCACGGTTTCGATAATAGCGTGACGCTCGATGCGATTGCCGCGTCAAGCGGCACTTATCGCGGCATCGCGCTGGTCCCGACCAACTTCACATCAGGAGAAATCACTGCATTGAATGCGGGTGGCATGCGCGGTGTGCGTTTCAATTTCGTACGCCGTCTAGGCGCGCCGCCGACCCTTGCCGACTTTCAGCGCATCGTCGATCTGATCGCGCCTTTCGGCTGGCATGTCGCCCTGCATCTCAGTGCCGACGATCTGGAAAGCGTCGGTCCCTATCTGAAGGGTTTGAAAATCCCCTTCGTCATCGATCATATGGCGCGGATCAATGCGGCCAGCGGTTTAGATCAAGACCCCTTCCGCAAACTCCTAGATCTCGCGCATGATCCGCGTGCGTGGATAAAGATCTCCGGCATCGACCGCGCGTCGGCCACCGGCGCGCCATTCCACGACGCAGTGCCGTTTGCACAGAAACTCGTCGAAACCGTAGCGGAAAGAATTTTATGGGGTACCGATTGGCCGCATCCCAATGTACGTGGCCCGGTTCCTGACGATCAGGCTTTGCGGGATTTATTGCCCGTGATCGTCCCCGACAAACAGGTTCTCCACCAAATCCTGGTGGAGAACCCTGCCCGTCTTTACTTCGCGAATTAAGCCTTCAGCGTGGCCACGACGGCGTCAATAACCGGCATGATCGCAATTTCGCCGCCCGCCGGATTGGCGTTGGTGTGCCCGACGTTGCGTGCAATGGCGAACTCATCGGTGACCGCGCGGCGATGCACGACCACGAGGTCCAAGGCCGGCAGACAGAAGATATACTGACCGTAATTGCCTTGCGCGGCATAGGAGTTGGCCCATTCCGGCGTCTTGCGGCCTTCGGTCGGGATCCACCACAAGTAGCCGTAGCCCATATCCTTATTGCCGGTACCGCCATCGCCGGTGGCTTTCACATGCACCGCGGTGCTTTCCTTGACCCAGGCGGCGGGCACGATCTCTTTGCCATTCCATTTGCCGCCGTTGATCATGCAAAGACCGAGGCGCGCCATATCTCGGCCCGAGAGGAAAAACACATAAGCCGGATAACGCGAATGCGGGGGATCGAAACCCAGCATGTGCTGGCGCGCAGGGTCGAAGTCTTCCATTTCCAGCGGGCCAGCCAAGTCTTCGGCGAAGGCCTGGAACACCGTTTTACCGGTCATCTTCGCGAAGGCTGCGCCGACGACGTTGAAGTCCCAGTTGTTGTAGTAGAAATGCGTGCCAGGTTTCATGGAGCCGCGCGCAGGCGTGTTGGGGCCGCTGCCGGGGCTGCCGGGCGGATGATAAATGCCGGAACTCGCCATCAACAAATCGCGGACGGTCGCCGTCTTCTCGATCGGCATCAAGCCGTCGTCTTCGTCAACGCCCAACTGGCCGATGGTGGTGCTGAGTTTGATGGTGCCGTTGGCGACATATTTGCCGTACAACGCCGACATGATGCTCTTGCGCGAAGAGGCGAGATAGCTGATCTGGCCGAGATCACCATAGCTCAGCGCGATTTTCCCGCCACGCACGATCATGAACGAGGTCGTCGGCGCGGGATAAAGCATCTCCAGAATGTTGGTGAGATCGCTTGTGAAACCCGCATCCTGAGGCTTCGCATACTTTTCCCAATGCGCACCAGGATTGTGGCCTGAGGCGGCAGGCATCGCCGCTGCTGCGAATGCGGGACTCGTGAAGGTGTCTTTCAAGGCGAGCGTCGCAGCACCTGCGGCCAATGTTTGCACCGCGCCACGGCGGCTCAGCAGAAATCCGTTATTCGTCATCGTCTTTCCCCTTCTGAATTTATGCGAAAAGAGTTTAGGCTTTCAGCGCCGCCACAATTTGATCGACGATCGGTAAAATCGACACTGTTCCGGGTGCGTCGTATTCCGTGCGTCCGGTATTGCGCGCAATGGCGTACTCGTCGGCGACCGCGCGACGATGCACGACGACCAGGTCCAAAGCCGGCAAGCACACAATGTATTGTCCGAAGTGACCGTTGGCTTCAAACGAGCCCGCCCACTCGGGGCTTTTGCGGCCATGCGACGGCAGCCACCACAGGTAGCCGTAACCATTTTCCTTATTGGCTTCGACGACATGCGTCGCCGTGCTTTCTTTGACCCACGCGGCGGGCACGACCTGCTGGCCGTTCCACTTGCCGCCGTTGATCATGCACAGTCCCAAGCGCCCCATATCGCGGTTCGAGAGGAACAAGTGATAGGCCAGATACTTCGACGTCGCCGGCACATAACCCAGCATGCGCTGACGGTTGATATCGAAATCTTCAAACTGCAAGGGACCAGCCAGATCCTCGGCGAGTGCTTTGAACACGGTCTTGCCGGTGAGTTTCTCGAACACGAAACCCGCGACGTTGAAGTCCCAGTTGTTGTAGTGGAAGTGTTCGCCAGGCTTATAGGTCCCGCGCGGCGGCGTGTCTTGATCGCCGCCGGGGCTGCCTTGCGGCGTATAAACGCCCGAGCTCGACATCAATATGTGTTGGATGGTGGCCGATCTCTCCTGAGCGGTCAGGCCCACAAGATCATCGACGCCAAGCTCGGCCATGGTCGTGTTGAGCTTAATGGTGCCGTTCTCGACATACTTTCCATACAGCATCGACATCACGCTTTTGCGCGCCGAGGCGAGATAGCTCACCTATTCGAGATTGCCGTAGGAGAGCGCGATCTTGCCGCCGCGGATGACAGTGAGCGATGTCGTCGTTTTGTTAAAAAGAATATCGATGATCTGCTGGAGGTCGTTCTTAAAGCCCGCATCTTGCGGCTTGGCCCAACGTTCCCAATGAGCGCCTGGATTATACGCCGATGCAGGCGCGGCAGCTTTGGCCGGAGCGCTGGCAACGTCATTCATTGCGAGCGCCGCTGCGCCCACGGTCAGTGTTTGCATGGCCGTACGGCGGCTCAGCAGAATACGATCCTGTGTCATAAACCCTCCCTTCGATTACTCCCGGTGAGAGGCTACTGTGCTATCGCCTGCCGGTCGAGGGGGCGCGGAAGGCGTTTATCTGCAGGCAATCTTGACGGTATGGGACGCGAACGCCTATGCATGCGGGAGCCGCTGCTGCAGCATTTCGACGCTGCGTCCGGCCATGGAGCCCGCAATCTTTGACCGGCAAGATTTTTTCAAACACGGATGCAGCTTTGCAGGGTGTCGTTTTTGACGGCATGACGGTGATGTCTGGCGGCTTTGGTCTGTCGGGCAATCCAGAAAATCTGATTGCTGCGCTGCAAAAAGTCGGCGTAAAGAACCTCACGGTTATTTCCAATAACTGTGGCGCCGATGGCTTCGGCCTATGGAAGCTGCTCAATAACGGGCAAATCAAAAAGATGATCTCGTCCTATATCGGCGAGAACAAGTTATTCGAACGGCTTTACCTGGACGGTAAATTGGAGCTGGAACTGAACCCACAAGGGACGCTGGCCGAGCGCATCCGCGCGGGCGGCGCCGGCATTCCGGCATTCTTTACGCCCACCGGCGCCGGCACCGTTGTCGCAGAGGGCAAACCGGTCGAAGCGTTTGAGGGCAAAATGTATGTGCGCGAGACCTGGCTGCGCGCCGACCTCGCCATCGTCAAAGCCTGGAAAGCCGACCCCGAGGGCAATCTGGTTTTCCGCAAGACTGCCCGCAATTTCAATCCGGTCATGGCGACCGCGGGTAAGGTCACTATCGCCGAAGTCGAACACATCGTCGCG
>CAITZE010000415.1 GCA_903896775.1 uncultured bacterium | reverse complement strand
GTCCTTCTTGAACTCGTCGGCGAGCCACTGAATGATGCGCTGGTCGAAGTCGTCGCCTCCCAAGTGCGTATTGCCGTTGGTGGATTTCACTTCGAACACGCCGTCGCCGATCTCAAGCACGGATACGTCGAAGGTGCCGCCGCCCAAGTCGTAAACCGCGATGATGCCGGAGCTCTTCTTGTCCATGCCGTAGGCAAGGGCAGCCGCCGTCGGTTCGTTGATGATGCGCAACACATTGAGGCCCGCAATCTTGCCGGCATCTTTGGTGGCTTGGCGTTGGCTGTCGTTGAAGTAGGCCGGAACCGTGATGACGGCATCGGTGACTTTTTCGCCGAGATAGGATTCGGCGGTTTCTTTCATCTTCTGCAGAATGAAGGCGGAGACTTCCGAGGGCGAATATTTTTCGCCACGCACTTCGACCCACGCATCGCCGTTGTCGGCTTTGGTGATTTTGTAGGGAACCAGCTTCTTATCTTTTTCCACCATCGGATCGTCGCTGCGACGGCCGATCAGGCGCTTGATGGCGAAGAGCGTTGCTTCCGGGTTTGTGACCGCTTGGCGTTTCGCCGGTTGGCCCACAAGGCGTTCGCCGCCTTCAGCAAAGGCGACTTGCGACGGAGTGGTGCGCGCGCCTTCGGCGTTCTCAATGACACGGGCACTTTTGCCCTCCATCACCGCGACGCAAGAATTGGTTGTACCAAGATCGATACCGATAACTTTAGCCATTCGTTCCGTTCCTTTTTTCAGCGGCAGACATCGAGAGCCCGAAAAGGCGCTCCGGACGTCCCCAGTATTAAAACATTCAACGTGACGTTTAGAGACGGCTCATTTCCCCAAGCACTTACGTCTGAGCATCGTCTCATCTGGGGCGGTATATAAGGGGAGCCTTCGGGGGCTGCAACGGGCCAACCGACTCTTTCCATGAGGAATTTTAGGGGTTTCGGGACAGAAAATCGGTCTTAAGTGGGAGCCATGACCAATTTGGAGCTGCCTTTTACCGATTTAAGCCCGTCGCTGTCCCTGCCAGAGGGCCTATTTTTATATGCCGGAGCGGTGGGTCAGCCGGGTCAGCGGCGGATCTATGCGGCCTTAGAGAGCGTCTTAAAGGCAGCCCCGCCGGCCCCAAACCGCACCAAGGGCGGCGGCCAGACCTCGGCGGCCATGACTAATTGCGGTGAGGTAGGATGGTGGAGCGATTCCAAGGGCTATCGCTATACCCCCGTGAATCCCGTGACGGGATTGTCCTGGCCGTCCATTCCTGATCAGTTTTCTGAAGTAATTCAGCAGGTTAAAGCGCAAAGTCCGTGGCCCGATTTCCGCCCCGATGCCTGCCTCATCAACTGGTACGGGGAAGGCGCGAAAATGGGCCTGCACCAGGACCGCGACGAACGAGACTTTTCGCAGCCAATCATCACGGTCTGCCTGGGTGATTCCGCCGACTTCATGGTGGGGGGCTTCGCGCGGGCCGATAAGGCCACGGCGCTCAAAGTCGCGAGCGGGGACATTCTAATAATGGGCGGGGCCAGCCGCATGCGCTTTCACGGCATCCGTAAAATCTATCCCAGCACCAGCCCGTTGCCAGAGATCGCCGGGCGCTACAGCCTGACTTTTAGAAAAGCACTCTGACTATTTCTTGTAGCTTACCCGGAAGATCGTATTGGAGACGTCATCGGCAATGAGCAGGCTGCCGTCTTTGGCAACCACGACGCCGGCGGGCCGACCCCAAACTTCGGCGGTGGACCCTTGCCCCGACCAGAAGCCGCTCGCGAACACGATGTAGTCGCCAACCGGACGCTTATTCGCAAAGGGCACATAAACGACATTGTATCCACGCGGTCCCGCTGCGTTCCACGAGCCGTGCAAGGCGACGAAGGCGCCGCCCTGATATTCTTTTGGGAACTGCGTGGCGGTGTAGAACGCAAGACCCAAAGGTGCAGAGTGCGAGCGGAACAAGAGATCAGGCACGAGAGCCTTCTGCACCAGGTCGGGACGTTTGTCGGCATAGCCCGGTTGCGGATGCTGACCGATGTAGCTGTAGGGCCAGCCGTAGAATCCGCCGTCGGTAACTTTGGTCATATAGTCAGGAACCAACTCGTCCCCCAACGTGTCGCGCTCGTTAACGACGGTGTAGAGATCGCTGGTACCGGGATAGAACGCCGTGCCGACGGAATTGCGCATGCCGCTCGCAAAGGTGCGTTGATTGCTGGCGTTGTGCCGGCGGCGTCGAGATCGAATTCTTGAATGGTCGCGCGCGGCGATGGATCTTCGCCGATATTGCCGCTCGATCCAATCGACACAAATAGCTTTGTGCCATCAGGATTGAGATTGACGTTGCGCGTGACGTGACCGCCATTGGCGCCGAAAGCACCCGCAGGCGTGATCATCGTCTGCTTCGCGCGCGCCGTGGTGTCGCCTGCGGAATAAGGAATGCGCCACACACCTTGAATGTCGCCGATGTAAACCGCGCCTTTGCCAAAAGCGATGCCGTAGGGAATTTTGAAACCGTCAGCGAACGTCACAACGGTCTCGGCCTTGCCGTCACCATCGGCATCGCGCAGTAACGTGACCCGACCTGCGTTCTGCTCGGCCAGGAAAATATCGCCGTTGGGCGCAAGGATCATATTGCGCGCGCTGCCGAGTTTTTCGGCGAAGACATTCACAGCAAATCCCGCCTGCACACTGAGTGTTGCGTCGGCGGGCTTAGGAATCGATTTAGGGCTGTTGGAAGAACTCGGCGTATCGCCCGGTTTGGGAAGGCTTGCGGCTTCGATTTTAATTCGTGTACCGGGCGCTTGTTGTGGATCCGCCAAAGCCGGCAACCACGACATCGTCACTGCTGTAAAAATCAGTGTGGTCAAAGCTGATGCTTTTAAAGCAAATCGTGAGATCATCGCTGCTCTCCCTCTGCCGAACTGATTTAAGGCAGGTCTCCTTTAATGCGAGACTCCTTAGACGGTTGCGTTCACGCCGCTGGCGCCGTTGCCGCTGCCGTTGACAGCGCCACCTTCGCGTTTCGGTCCACCACGCGAGACGACGACCATCGCGGGGCGCAGCAAGCGGTCGTGAATCATATAACCGTCCTGGAAGACCTGCACGACGGTGCCCGCCGGCACGCTTGCATTTTCGACTTCCTGAATGGCGTTATGGAAGTTCGCGTCGAAAGGTTGATTCAAAACATTGAGTTTGCGCACGCCCTGATTTTCCAGAACCACGCCCAGCTCTTTCTCGGTCAGCTCAACGCCGTGCGCGAGATTCTTCAGCGTATCGTTGGCGGCACGCGATTCCGGCGGCGCGGCCAGCAGCGCGCGGCCTAAGTTGTCGGCCACTTGCAGCAGAGCTTTCGCAATATTGGACACAGCGTATTTGGCGTTGTCGGCGATGCGCTTGTCGGCGCGCTTTCCGGCGTTTTCTGCTTCAGCCAAAGCGAGGAGCTTCTCACTCTTCAAAGTTTCGATCAGTGCTTCGAGTTCGCCGATGCGGGCTTGGTAGTTGAACTCCTGCGCGTTCTGGGCCGCGGGCTGCGGCTGTTCGAAGGGCGCGTCGTTTGGCGGGGTGTTTTGATCAGACATGGACTGACTTCTTTACTCTTTTTTGCTGCGAGACGGTTGTAAGAGATCGAGATTACTTTTCAAGCATACGGCCGACGAGCTTCGCGGTGTAGTCGACCATGGGAATGATGCGCGCATAATTAAGGCGCGTGGGACCAATGACGCCAATGGCGCCGACAATCTGTTCGCGCGCGTTCTGGAACGGCGCGACCACCATAGAACATCCGGCCATCCCGAAAAGTTCGTTTTGGGCGCCGATAAAAATCTGCACGCCTTCGGCGCGGCCCACCAGATCGAGCACACGCACCATTTGTTCGCGCGCTTCAAGGACCGTAAACAAATGGCGGATGCTTTCCAAATCTTCAAGGCCGGTGACGTTATTCAATAAATTGGATTGGCCTTTGACGATTAACGCGGCGTCGCGGGCCCCAGAATTGCTGGGCCCGCCCCAGGTGGCGAGTCCGGCCTTGACCACTTTCGTGGTCAACTCGTCGAGTTGGGCACGGCGTGAGTCGAGATCAGCCAAAATGTCGGTGCGGGCTTCCGCGATAGTTTTGCCCGTCAAATGCGCAACAAGGAAATTGCCGGCTTCCACCAAAGCCGACGGCGGCAAATCGGCCGGCACGTCGATCAGGCGATTTTCGACCACGCCGCTTTCGTTGACCATGACGACCAATGCGCGGCCCGGTTTCAGATGCACGAATTCGATGTGCCGCAGCGGCGCTTCGACTTTGGGGGCCAAGACCATGCTCGCGCATTGAGCGAGGCCCGCGAGCGTGTCGGTGGCTTGTGCAAGTACGTCTTCTGAGGAACGCCCCGCCGCCTGGCAATGTGCGTCGATGGTTTTGCGTTCCTCGGCATCAAGCCCGCCGACCTGCAGCAAACCGCTGACAAACATGCGCAAGCCTGCCTCGGTGGGCAGACGGCCAGCGGAGGTGTGGGGGGCGAACAGCAGTCCGGCATATTCCAGGTCCGCCATAACGTTGCGGATCGTGGCTGGCGACAGGAAACCATTCAGCTTGCGGGCGATCGTGCGCGAGCCCACAGGCTCTCCGGTTTCCACATAAGCGTCGACAATGTGCCGGAAGATCTCCCGCGAGCGTTCGTTTAACGCGACGACACTATGAGCGTCGGAGGCGGTCATGATGTGCTCGAACTGGGGCAAAAGGGGTGACCGCTATGTAAGCCGCGCGCCCCAAGGCGTCAACGCCGCGTCCAAAGATCGACGGAACCCTGCTTTGACCCTGCCCTCGTGGTCCAATTCTAACATTCGCATGCCAGTATGGGGGCTTTCTTGCGAATGTTAGAATTAAAGGACCACGAGCAATATTTAGAATCTCGTGGGGCTTTGGATTTGACATTCGCTTTCCAGTACCGCAGCTAGATCGATAGCGAATGTCAAATCCGCCCCGCGAGGGGTGTTAGACGAAGCATTACAGGCTTTTTGACCCATTTTGGACGTATCCCATGACTTTGAACCCCGTCAAACGCTTCGCGAACCGCGCTGCCGATGCCCTTCGGGATGTGAGCTTTGAGCTGGGAGTGAGCAAACATGCGGAAGGCTCCTGTCTGGTGAAATTCGGCGACACCCATGTGCTTTGCCTAGCGACAGTCGAAGAGAGTGTCCCGCCCTGGTTGAAAAACAGCGGCAAAGGTTGGGTGACGGCCGAATACGGCATGTTGCCGCGCGCAACCAATACCCGTACGGCCCGCGAAGCCGCCAAAGGCGGTCAATCGGGCCGCACGCAGGAAATCCAGCGTCTGGTGGGACGGGCTTTACGCGCCGTCACCGAGATCAAAGGTTTCGGCGAGATTCAGGTCCGCGTCGATTGCGACGTGATTCAAGCCGACGGCGGCACCCGCACGGCCAGCATCACCGGCGGTTACTTGGCGCTCCATCAAGCCTTCGCCACGATGAAGCGCGTCGGCGCCATCACCAAAATTCCTTTGAGCGAACCGGTGGCTGCCATCAGCTGCGGGTTAGTCCGAGGCGCTCCTGTTCTCGATCTCGACTATGAGGAAGATTCAAAGGCGCAAGCCGACGCCAACTTTGTGTTCACAGCGTCCGGCAAAATTGTCGAGATCCAAGGCACGGCCGAAGGCCATCCGTTTTCCGAAGAAGAATTCCTTTCGTTGATGACACTCGCGAAAAACGGCATTGCGCAGCTGGTGGACTTGCAGCGCGCGGCTTTGGCGAAAGCGGGCCTGTAAATTGACACATCGGCATTTCACCGGTGGCAAGCTGGTGGTGGCAAGCCACAACACCGGTAAGGTGCGTGAGATCCGCGAGCTGCTGTCGACTTTCAAAGCCGATGTGGTTTCCGCCGGCGATTTGAATCTACCTGAGCCGGAAGAGACCGGCACCACCTTCATCGCCAATGCTGAATTGAAAGCGCTTGCCGCCGCGACGGCCGCAAATCTTCCCGCGCTCGCCGATGATTCCGGCATGAGCGTCGACGGGCTCGATGGCGCGCCGGGGATTTATTCAGCGCGGTGGGCTGGTCCTTCCAAAGATTTTAATTACGCCATGAAGCGCGTGGAAACTGCGCTAGCGGGGAATCCTAATCGCCGTGCGCAATTCAACTGCGCGCTCACACTCGCTTGGCCCGACGGCCATTGCGAAAGCTTTGAAGGCACGCTGCATGGGCAACTTGTGTTTCCGCCGCGCGGTACAAAGGGCTTTGGCTACGATCCGATCTTCATGGCCGACGGACAGACTTTGACCTTCGGCGAAATGGAAGCCGACGCCAAACACGCC
This sequence comes from uncultured bacterium, assembly GCA_903896775.1. Taxonomy (GTDB): domain Bacteria; phylum Pseudomonadota; class Alphaproteobacteria; order Rhodospirillales; family Rhodospirillaceae; genus SHVO01. The sequence continues at coordinate 4,289 of CAITZE010000415.1, read as the reverse complement.
ATCAGCCACCGCGCCATGGCTTTCCGTCAGTTGGTCGCTGCCTGCTTCGCATGAATGACAGCGCGCACGATGAAAGAGCACAGGGCGACGAGGGCTTTGGGCTCTATGTTCATTGGCCTTTTTGTATCTCCAAGTGTCCCTACTGCGATTTCAACAGCCACGTTGCCGATCGCATCGATCAAGACGCATGGCGTGAATCTCTGCTGAAAGAGCTCACGCATTTCGCCGCACAGACATACGGCCGCACATTGACGAGTATCTTTTTTGGCGGCGGCACGCCGTCCTTGATGGATCCCGAAACCACCGCCGACATTATCGACGCGGCCCGTCGGCATTGGAATTCGGCGAACGATCTCGAGATCACTTTGGAAGCCAATCCCGGCACAGTCGATGCCGAACGCTTCGCGGCCTTTCACGCAGCAGGCGTCGGACGTTTGTCTATGGGCGTTCAATCGCTGAAGGAAAGCGATCTGCGTTTTTTAGGCCGCCGTCATTCGGTCGAAGAAGCCCGCAAAGCCTGGCGCACAGCAGCGAAGATTTTCCCGCGTGTGTCCTTCGATTTGATTTACGCACGTCCGCAGCAGACGATTGCCGATTGGGAAAACGAATTGTGCGAAGCGTTGCGCGAGGTCGCCGATCACGGCATCACGCATCTCTCGCTCTATCAACTCACCATGGAGCCCGGCACGGCGATGCATGATGCGCATGCGCGCGGCGATTTTATTTTGCCTGATGGCGATGTGGGTGCTGCGCTTTACGATGTCACCCAGAGCGCCTGCGAGGCAGCTGGCTATCCCGCTTATGAAATTTCCAACCACGCGAAAGACGATGCCGTCTGCCGTCATAACCTGACCTATTGGCGCGGTGGCGATTATGTCGGCATCGGTCCCGGTGCCCATGGTCGCTTGACCGTTGGCGGAGTCGCATACGCAACCCGCCAAATCAAAGCGCCGGCGATTTGGCTAAAACGGGTCGCCGCCCTTGGTCACGGAACCCAAGAAGAAGAGACCCTCGCGCCCGAAACCCGCGCCGAGGAACTGGTCATGGTGGGACTGAGGCTGGCGGAGGGTGTGGATAAATCGCGGTTTGCGCGCCTTACAGGCCGGCCTTTAAGCGATGTGATCGATACCCAAGCGGTCAGGGCCTTGATCGCAGACGGCTTTTTAAGCGACACGCCCCTCAATTTGAGCGCTACTCCTAAGGGCCGTTTAGCCCTCAATGCCGTTCTTCGGGAATTGCTAGCATAAGGTAATAATATATAGATATTGCAGTATGTTATCGCGTATTCCATAACCGCCTTATGAGTTTTAGGTAAAGACTCAAGAGTCGGCCAGAGCTTACTGTAAATTCGATCTTTTTTGCCTTTTGTTTACGTTTCGTATACCTTGCTGTCCCAGAATCGTTGCGGGTCTGGACGAGCACAGGTTTCTATGTACAACACGCGTTTGGATGGGCTGACGGAGTATCCGTTTCAGCGTCTGGCAGCGCTGCTGGCGGGCATTGAGCCCGGCACTGCCCCGCTGGTTATGTCCATTGGCGAGCCCCAACACACACCCCCGGATTTACTTGCTAAAGCCTTGGGCCGGACTGCGTTGGCCGATTGGGGGAAATACCCCCCGACGCCAGGCACGCCCGATTACCGCACCGCTGTCGCCGCCTGGGCTGATACCCGTTACGGCCTCCCAGCTGGGTTTCTGGACTCCGAGCGTCATATTCTGCCCGTGGCCGGCAGCCGCGAAGCCCTGTTTATGGCTGCACAGCTTTGCGTTCCTCCGCAAAAGAACGGACGCGCGCCGACGGTTCTGATGCCCAACCCGTTCTATCAGGTCTATTTCGGCGCGGCGGTCATGAACGGCGCCGAGCCGATTTTTGTACCTGCCACCAAAGCTACCGACTTTCTGCCCGACTATGGCGGCGTTGCTCCGAGCGACCTGGACCGGGCAGCCATGGCCTATTTGTGCACGCCAGCCAATCCGCAAGGTACCGTGGCAAGCCTCGATCTCCTAAAGGATGTCATTCGCCTCGCGCGCAAACATGACTTCGTATTGATCTCGGACGAATGCTACTCGGAAATTTATGACACCGCGCCTCCCGCCGGCGCGCTGCAAGCCTGCGCCGCGCTAGGCGAAGGCCTCAAAAATGTTCTGGTGTTCAACTCCCTGTCCAAGCGCTCGAGCGTGCCGGGCCTGCGTGCGGGCTTCGTCGCCGGCGATGCGGACCTGATCGCCAAGTTCCAGAAATTACGCGCTCACGGCGGCGCGGTTCAGCCTGTACCCGTGCTCGCCGCAGCAGCAGCCTTGTGGCGCAATGAAGATCATGTTGAGGACAACCGTCGCCTCTACCGCGCCAAGCTCGATGACGCCGCGCGGATCTTCGGAAAAGATTTCGGATTTTACCGGCCCGCCGGCGGCTTCTTTCTGTGGCTTGATGTCGGTGACGGCGAAGCCGCCACAAAAAAGCTGTGGCGCGAAGCCGGCGTCAAAGTCTTGCCGGGCGGATATCTCGCCCGCGCCGTGACGAACGATCCTCGCAGCAATCCCGGCAGCGCCTACATCCGCGTTGCTCTCGTTCACGACCGCCAGCGCACGGCGGACGCTTTGACGCGCATGAAGCACACACTCTCCAGCCTGTCGTTATAGGAACCAATGCCATGAATACCGCCGTCCGCGCTCAAAATGTTCCGTTCCTTCCGCCGGCCTGGGCCGCTTTGCTGAAACGTAGCGTGCTGTTTGTCGCGGGTGCCAGCGTCACGCTGATCGGCATTGGGATCGTTCTGGCTTTGTTGAGCTACACGCCAACAGATCCCTCACTCAATACTGCGACAAACACGACACCCGAGAACGCTTTGGGACTGCCGGGCGCCATCGTAGCCGACGCCGCGCTGCAGGCCGTAGGTCTCGGGGCCGGCGTGATTGCATTGGTGATCGTTGCGTGGGGAATGCGGTTGATGAGATCCGAAATGGTCGGTTGGCTATGGCTGCGTACACTCGCGACCGTTGCAGCGGCACTTTTGATTTCGATGGGCCTCGAAATAATTCCCGCCCCCAGCGTGTGGCCGATTGCTTCAGGCTTCGGTGGTTCAGCTGGCCAAGTGCTGCTGAATTTGGCGACCCGCCATAACATTATCCTCAGAAGCGTCGATCCCTTGGTGGGTGATGCATTACGCGTGTTCCTTTCCACCGCCGCCGGCGCGACGGGCGTCTTTATGGCGTTGTGGGCCATGACCGTCAAAGCCGGTACAGCAGGCGAATGGCTTCAGCGCGGTGGCATTGCTGCGCTGGCTTTCGGCCGAGCAAGCAGCGCAGCCCTGGTTTCGCTGACGCGTTCCATCTCCGACCGAAATGCCGAGGTGGAAGAAAAAGCGCCGCTCAAACGCGTGCGCAAAGAACCCGCCGTCGAAATCGTCGACGAAGAAGACTCGGCCATGCCGTTGGAAGAAGAAGCGCCTCACGCCGAAGCCTTTGAAATCGAAATTCCGAAAGCCAAAGACGCCGTCGTGACGCCGCGCGTGAAAGCCGCCAAGCCATCGAAGCGTGAAATCGAAGCACGCCAGGGCAATCTGCTGCCGACCGCCAACAGAGGTTTCGATCTGCCACACCTCGAAATCCTGACCGCGCCGCCGCCGGAACGCGTCAGCAAAGTCGTCAGCCGCGAGGCGCTCGAGAGCAATGCGCGCATGCTGGAATCCGTGCTGGACGACTTCGGCATCAAGGGCCAGATCACCAAAGTGCGCCCTGGCCCTGTTGTCACGCTGTATGAATTGGAGCCGGCGCCCGGCACCAAAACCAGCCGCGTGGTTTCGCTGGCCGACGATATCGCGCGCTCCATGAGCGCGGTGGCGGTGCGCATCGCCGTTGTGCCGGGCCGCAGCGTCATCGGCATTGAGTTGCCCAATGCCGGACGTGAAACTGTTTACTTGCGCGAAATGCTGGCCGCCGAAGAGTTCGAAAAGAGCGACGGCCGACTCACCCTGGCGCTCGGCAAAGATATCGGCGGTATGCCGGTGTTCGCCGACCTCGCACGCATGCCGCACTTGCTGGTCGCCGGCACCACCGGCTCCGGCAAGTCCACGACGCTTGCGGCGATGTTGGAGCACATCAACGCCAACTTCAAAAAGCACGTGGTCACCCTGGAGGATCCCATCGAGTTCGTGTTCGAGGACAACCAGTCGGTGATCGAGCAGCGCGAGGTCGGCCTGGACACCCTGTCGTTTCATCATGCGCTCAAGCATGTTTTGCGGCAGGACCCGGATATCATCATGGTCGGCGAAATGCGCGATTCGGTCAGCT
>CAITZE010000414.1 GCA_903896775.1 uncultured bacterium | reverse complement strand
TCCTGGCAGGGCTGGCAGATTCCCCTCAAGACCGACGGCGTCCATGGTGCCGCCCGCATCGCCGGCATCGACGGCGACGAGATCAGGAAGCGCATGGACCAGGGCCAGGTCGCCGTGATCGCCGGTTTCCAGGGTATCGGCCCCGATAACCGCGTCACGACGCTTGGACGCGGTGGTTCAGACACCACCGCTGTTGCTCTGGCCGCGGCCTTTAAGGCCGATCGCTGCGATATTTATACCGACGTGGATGGGGTATACACCACCGATCCGCGGATCGTTAAAAGCGCGCGGAAGTTGGATAAGATCACCTACGAGGAGATGCTGGAATTAGCATCTCTTGGGGCTAAGGTATTGCAGACCCGTTCTGTCGAGATGGCCATGAAGCACCGTGTGCGCGTGCAGGTGCTTTCAAGCTTTTCCGATGCGCCGGGTACGCTGGTTTGTGACGAGGAAGAGATCGTGGAAAAAGCACTGGTAAGCGGTATTGCCTACAGCCGCGACGAAGCAAAGATCACGCTGATTGGCGTACAAGATGAACCCGGTATCGCCGCCGGCATCTTCGGCCCCTTGGCGGAAGCCAATATCAACGTCGACATGATCGTTCAGAACACCTCGCGCGACGGGACCACAGACGTCACGTTTACGACGCCGCGCGCTGACCTCGAACGTGCGCTCAAGGTCGTCAAAGACAGCATGAAGGTGCCCTATAAGAGCATCGACACTGATAAAGCTGTTGTGAAGGTCTCGGTCATTGGCGTTGGCATGCGTAGCCATGCCGGTGTTGCCCAGACCATGTTCAAGGCGCTGGCCGACAAGAAGATCAACATCCACATCATCTCCACCTCGGAGATCAAGGTCAGCGTGCTGATCAGCGAGGAATATACCGAGCTGGCATTGCGCGCCTTGCACACGGCCTACGGCCTAGACGCCGCCTAATTGGAGACCTGAATGTCGGAAGCGGTCGCCACAGAGAGTTTCCTCAAGACGGCGCCGCCCTTGCCGGTGGTCTCGCCGCGTCTTGCGGCTATGTGGAAACGTGGCGCCGAATTTCTAGGTTGTCCGGTTGCGATTCTCGCCGGTGCGATGACCTGGGTTTCTGAGCGTAATCTCGTGGCCGCCATTTCCAACGCCGGCGGTTTCGGCGTGATTGCCTGCGGCGCCATGACACCGCAGTTGCTCGATGCCGAAATCAAAGCGACGCAAGCGCTCACCAAGCGCCCCTTCGGGGTCAATCTCATCACTATGCATCCGCAGTTGCTGGAGCTGGTCGACATTTGCGCGGCGAATAAAGTCACGCATATGGTGTTTGCAGGCGGCGTACCGCCAGGCGAAGCCATTAAGCGCGCGAAAATTTTTGCGAAGGTGCTGTGCTTTGCGCCGGCTGTCGTGATGGCAAAGCGCCTGATCAAAAATGGCGCCGATGCTATTGTGATCGAGGGCTCGGAAGCCGGCGGCCACATTGGACCAGTGTCGACTTCGGTTCTGGCGCAAGAGATTCTGCCCGTCATCCGCGACGTGCCGGTGTTTGTTGCGGGCGGCATTGGCCGCGGCGAAGCGATTGTTTCCTTTCTCGAGATGGGCGCTTCAGGCGTACAGATGGGCACACGCTTTGTCTGTGCGAGCGAAAGTATCGCGCATCCCAAGTTCAAGCAGGCTTTCGTTCGTGCCTCGGCACGCGATGCCATGCCGACAGTGCAGTTGGATAAACGCTTCCCAGTCATTCCGGTGCGCGCGCTGATCAACAAAGGCACCGAAGAGTTTATGGAAACGCAACGCCGGGTGTTGGACAGGTTCGTGCGCGGTGAAGTGGAACAACAAGCCGCTCAGCTTGAGATCGAACACTTCTGGGCGGGCGCGCTGCGTCGCGCTGCTGTCGATGGTGATATTGAAAATGGCTCGCTCATGGCGGGTCAAAGCGTTGGTATGGTCGAGCGCGAGGAGCCTGTCGCTGCCATCATCGCTGAGTTGCTGGCGCAAGCCGACGCGGCTTTAGCGGCGCGGTCCGCCTGATGAGCAACACCCCATGAGCGGTTCCTTCAGCGCCGGTGATCTAAGGCGCATGCTGTCGCGTCTGCGTGACGTGATGGCGGGGGTTGGCGCTGTCCAGGGGCGTCTCGACAAGGTGGTGGCCTTAATCGCCCAGGATCTGCGCGCTGACGTGTGTTCCTGCTACGTCATGCGTGCCGGTGAAGTGCTGGAACTGTTCGCCACCTTCGGTCTGTCGCAAAAAGCCGTTCACTTAACGCGCTTGCGTGTCGGTGAAGGTCTCGTCGGTGAGATCGCCGCTCACGCGCGTCCCTTGGCGCTCGCAGATGCCTGGTCGCATCCGCAATTCGTCTATCGTCCTGAAACCGGCGAAGATTTTTTCCGCTCTCTGATGGGCGTGCCGATGATCCAAGCCGGCCGTGTGATCGGCGTGCTCGTCGTGCAGACGAAAGAAGAGCGTCCGTTCAACGACTGGGAAGTTGAAACGCTTGAAACTGTCGCGATGGTCATCGCCGAGTTGATGGCGGCAACCCAAGTCGTCAAGCGTGAAGAGTTATTCCAGTCGGAAGGTAACGCGCTGCTGCACGTGCGCTTGGCCGGCGCCGCCTTGCATCCGGGTGTCGGCATCGGCGTCGCGGTTATGCACAAGCCGCACGTGCGCATTGGCAGGCTCGTCAGCGATGATCCAGTTGCCGAACAGCATCGCCTTCACAACGCGTTGAATGCTCTACGCAAGGAAGTCGACGATTTGATCGACGGGAGTCGCGGCGATTCCGAAGCCTACGGCGATATTCTCGAAGTTTATCGTATGTTTGCCGACGACCGTGGCTGGATCAGCCGCATTTCGGAGGTGATCTCGTCGGGCCTGACGGCGGAAGCGGCCGTACAGAAAGTCCACGACGATACGCGCATGCGTATGATGCAGGTCAACGATCCGATCTTACGCGAGCGCCTTCAGGATTTGGACGATCTCGCTAACCGCCTTCTCAGCATTCTCTCCGGCGGCGGCATGCGCGCGGAACTGCCGGATAATGCCATCCTTGTTTGCCGCTCCATTGGGCCCACTGAGCTCCTGGATTACGACCGCCGCAAATTGAAGGGCCTCGTTATGGAGGAGGGCTCTCCGACCATGCACGCGGCAGTGGTCGCCAAAGCTCTCGACATTCCCGTGCTGGCCCAGGTTCAGGGTGCTTTGAGCCGCATCGACTCTCTGGATCTGATTGTGCTTGATGCCAATGCCGAGCAGATCATTCTGCGCCCCTCGGACGAAGTCATCGAACTGTATACCGCTGCCGTCGAAGCGCGGACAAAACAGAAAGCGGCTTATGCCGCGATCCGCGAGCTTCCTGCAATCACCAAAGACGGCGTTAAAGTAACGCTCAATATTAATGCCGGCTTTCTGTTGGATATGCAGGGCCTTGTCGAGAGCAATGCGGACGGTATCGGATTATACCGCACCGAGATGCCGTTTCTTGCGATGCCGACCCTGCCCGATGTGAAGGCTCAGTACGCGCTCTATAAGCAGGTCGTGGACGGTGCCAAAGGCAAGCCTGTGACGTTCCGCACCTTGGATGTCGGCGGCGATAAAATTGCCGCATCGTCGGTGAGTGGACCCGAGGACAATCCGGCCATGGGCTGGCGCTCAATCCGTCTCACGCTCGATCGTCCGGCGCTTTTGCGCCAACAATTAAGAGCCATGATCCGGGCGACCGAAGGCGAAACATTGCGCGTGATGTTTCCGATGATCGCCAGTGTTTCGGAATTTGATGCCGCTCATCGTATTCTGAACGTGGAAATGGAACGCCATATTCGCGACGGTGGGCGGGCGCCGAAAAACATTAAGGTCGGCACCATGCTCGAAGTGCCGTCACTGCTTTGGCAGATGGACGCGCTCGTTGCACGCGCCGATTTTATTTCCATCGGCACTAATGATCTGATGCAATTCATGTACGCCGCCGATCGCGGCAATACACGTCTGGCTAATCGTTACGACACATTGTCGCCCCCCGTTCTGTCGATGATCCGCGCTGTGATCACGCGTTGTGCGGCGGCAAACGTGGAAGTGTCGGTCTGCGGCGAGATGGCCGGCAAGCCGCTCGATGCCTTGGCATTGTTGGCGATTGGGTGCCGTAATCTGTCCATGTCTGCCTCAGCCATAGGTCCGGTGCGTGCGATTATTCGCAGTGCGACATTGGCCGAAGTCGAACAATTCGT
>CAITZE010000413.1 GCA_903896775.1 uncultured bacterium | reverse complement strand
CGACATTGTGCTGATGGATATGCAGATGCCGGTCATGGATGGGCCTCAAGCCACGCGCGAAATCCGCAAGTTGAATTCAGATCGTGCGCGCGTGCCGATTATTGCCTTGACCGCCGATATTATTGCCACGCATCGCGCTGACTATTTTGCGTCGGGGGTGAACGCGATTGTCGGCAAACCGGTCGATTGGACGGAGCTGTCGGACGAAATGGAGCGCCAGTTGGCGAAAGCGGGTGGCGTTAAATCCCGGCTCCCAGCCGAGCCCGATCAGGCCAAGATCTCAGTGGTGGACAAAAGCGCGGATACGCCCGAGGCAGCGATACTGGACGAACTTGCATTGGAAGCCTTGGCTGATGCGATCGGGCGAGACGTTCTGGCGCCCATGCTGACGACCTTTAGCACCAATATGCACACCTACCGGCAAGATCTAGCTATCGCCGTGAAAGCGGATGACTTTAAGCAGGCCAAACGCACGGCACATGCTTTGAAAGGCTTGTGTGCTCAGTTTGGCGCGCGGCGAACCAGCGAACTCGCGAAATTCATCGAGATGGAAGCGGGCAGCTTGGCCGACGTCGTCCCCATTTTGCCCGACCTCACACAGACAGTAGACGCGACGGAAAAAGCGCTGACGGCGTATCGGGCTAAGGTCGCCAAGAAGCAGTAAGCGTCAGCGAGGAGTCTGTGGAACCCTGATTCCCTTAGCGCGATTCCGACCATCGGACTTCGCGGCATAAAGCTGGCCGTCGGCGGCCTCGAGAAGAGCCGCAGGCTCCTTATCGGGATCAGGGACCATACAGGCCACCCCGAGGCTCACCGTCACATGCTTGGCGGCCTTTGAGCCAGAATGCGGAATTTCCAAGCCCGCAATGGCGGTCCGAATGGCTTCTGCCACGCCAATCGCGCCGTCCAAGTCGGTATCAGGCAATAACGCGACGAACTCTTCGCCGCCGTAACGCGCCACAATATCGGCGGGACGTTGCAACGCGCTCTCGGCGGCTTTCGTGACTTGCTTCAGACAGTCGTCACCCAGACCATGGCCATAGGTGTCGTTGAACTGTTTGAAGTGATCGACGTCGATCATGATCACGGCCAGCGGCTGGCCCGTGCGAGCCTGGCGCCGCCATTCGCGCAACAGCAGACGATGATCGCGCCATCTTAGAAGTTGTCGACGCGATGCTGCGTGCGGCCGGCGCTGGTAGTGTCATCAAGTCTACCAGTTGTCTTGCGGCGTTAAACATTCTCGCCGACCAGCAGAAGAAAATCGACTGCATCATTTGCGATCATTCCATGCCGCACATGACCGGCGTCGAACTTCTGCGGGAAATACGCGCAGGCCATTACAGCCATGTGCCGCGCGATATGCGTTTCATCATGGCTACGTCCCACGGCCAGGAAGCGGTGGTGAAGGCTGCGGTAAATCTTGATGTCAGCGGATACGTTATGAAACCCGTGTCCAAGGACGCCCTGAGCAAAGCCATTCACAGGGCCTTTGGCCGCAGCCCCAGCCTGAAGGCGCCCGAGGAGTACTCCGGCGTGCCGTTACCTCCCGAGCTTTAAAAATCCGGCATAGGGTGTGTCTTTAGGACGCCTTTGAACGGTAAGGCTAATCCCTCTATTCTGCCGAAACGCAGGAGGATTCGGGCCGACGCCAGGTGTAGGGCGAGTACGGCTCGTATCGGGGGGATAAATGGCGAAAAATTCGTACAGCTGCGTAGATTTGCGGACCGCCCAGTCCCTATTTGCTGATGCCGATATTTCATTCGGCGCCATCGCTTATGTGAAAGTCTAAGGATGACGCCTTTTCAACGCCTGAAATCAATCGTCGGCGGCTCCATCGGTAACCTGGTGGAATGGTACGACTGGTATATTTATTCCGCCTTGTCGCTGTACTTCGCGCCGGTCTTTTTCCCCAACGCGGATTTTACGGCGCAACTTCTGAATACCGCGGCGATTTTCGCGGTCGGCTTTCTCGCCCGCCCGGCCGGAAGCTGGCTGATGGGCTTTTATGCGGACCGTTATGGCCGCAAGGCCGCGCTGACCGTCTCTGTAATCTTCATGTGCTTAGGCTCGCTAATTATCGCCGTGACTCCTGGTTACAACGATATTGGGATTGCCGCGCCCACAATCCTGCTGATCGCACGTTTGCTGCAGGGTTTGAGCGTTGGCGGCGAGTACGGTACCAGCGCCACTTATCTCAGCGAAATGGCGACCGGAAAGAATCGCGGATTTTATTCCAGCTTTCAGTACGTGACGTTGATCATGGGCCAGCTTCTCGCACTAGGCCTGTTGATCCTGCTGCAGCAGCTGGTTCTCACGCCGGCGCAGCTGCAAGCGTGGGGATGGCGCATTCCGTTCGCCTCCGGTGCAGCTTGCGCGATCGTGGCGTTTTATTTGCTGCGCGGTATCTCGGAGACCCCCGACTTCGAGGCCGCTGCCGAAAGGCCGGAGCGCGGTGGGTTGCGTGAACTCTTGCGTCATCCGCGAGCGATCATAACGGTGATCGGCCTGACCCTGGGCGGCACCGTCGCGTTTTATACCTACACGACGTATATGCAAAAATTCATGGTCAACACGGCCGGCTTCAGCAAGGACGACGCGACGCTGGTTTCTACGGCGGCGCTCTTTGTGTTCATGCTGTTGCAGCCGGTGATCGGCGCGCTGTCGGATCGCATCGGACGCCGCCCGTTGCTACTTGCGTTCGGCGTGCTTGGAACACTCGGAACCGTGCCGCTCCTGACCGCACTTGGCGAAGCCAAAAGCATGGGAATGGCATTTGTTCTGATTATGACGGCCCTTGTCGTCGTCAGCGGCTATACGTCGATCAACGCTGTAGTGAAAGCCGAGCTCTTCCCGACTCATGTGCGCGCCCTAGGTGTAGGTCTGCCTTACGCGCTGACGGTCGCGATCTTCGGCGGCACCGCCGAATATATGGCGCTCTGGCTCAAGAACGCCGGACATGAAGATTGGTTCTATTGGTATGTGACGGCGTGCATCGCCATATCGTTGCTCGTCTATGGCTTGATGCCGGACACCAAGAAGCATTCACGCATCGAAAATTAGCGCTTTTCATTGTATGCGCCCGTCTCGGCCCCTATGATTGCGCTATAGAAAAGGGACGCCGCATGGACATCCGCCCGAGCGTGGAAGCTGCCGCCAAAGAAATTTTGCGCATCGTGGTGCGGGATTTACACCTGAAGGCAGATGCCATGATCAATGCGCAACCTGTCATGCAGGCTTTCAGCAATCTGCCCTGGAAGCTCACAGACCTCCGCCCTGGCCTCGTATATGCTCAGGAAAAGGGCTGGATTACCCATGATGGGCGCTTGACCGCCGCCGGTTTCGCAGCTGCGCCGGTGTTTTAACCGCGTAAGTTTTTCTTCCGGCTGGTATGAACAACCCTGTGAATTTTTCCGGCGCGCTTCCGATCGATCGCATTTTGCCGAATGTAGGTGCGGCCCTCGCCGGTCATGCGTCGGCTGTTGTGCTGGCCGCGCCTGGGGCCGGTAAGACCACGCGCATTCCTTTGGCGCTGTTGGATGCGCCGTGGCTCGACGGTAAAACTATTTTGATGTTGGAGCCGCGGCGTCTTGCGGCGCGCATGGCGGCCGCGCGCATGGCGTCGACGCTCGACGAAAAACTCGGGGATACGGTTGGCTATCGCGTGAGGCTGGAGTCCAAGGTTTCTTCGCGCACACGTATCGAAGTGGTGACCGAAGGCATTCTGACGCGCCGCCTGCAGACCGACAGCGATCTCGCCGGTGTCGGCCTGCTGATTTTTGACGAGTTTCACGAACGCAGTCTTGATGCCGATATGGGTTTGGCCCTTGCGCTTGATGTCCAGCGTGCCTTGCGACCCGATCTCAAAATTCTCGTCATGTCGGCGACCTTGGATGACCAAGCCGTGGCAACCCTATTGGGCGCCGCGCCTGTGATTGCCTGCGACCACCGGCCATTTCCCGTTGAAACACGCTATCTCGATAAATCTGCCGGCGATGATTTGCCGCGCGAGATGGCGTCGCTCATCCGTCGTGCGTTGGACGAGGAAACGGGTAGCATCCTCGCTTTCTTGCCGGGCGAAGGCGAAATCAAACGCACAGCATTGGCGCTTGATGATGGCCATTTGCCTCGCGATGTCATCATCGCGCCATTGTACGGCGCGCTTTCGCCCGAAGACCAGCAGCGCGCCGTCGATCCGGCAAAACCGGGTGTTCGCAAGATTGTGCTCGCCACCACCATCGCCGAGACCAGTCTCACCATCGAAGGTGTGCGCGTGGTCGTGGACTGCGGCTTTAAGCGCGCGCCGCGCTTCGATGCCCGGCGCGGCATGACTCAGCTGATCACGGTGCGTGTATCGCGCGCTGCCGCCGAACAGCGACGCGGCCGCGCCGGTCGCCTTGAGCCCGGCGTTTGTTATCGCTTATGGACGGCGCAGGAAGATCGCGGGCTCAAGGCTTTCGACGAACCGGAAATGCTGCAAGCCGATTTAGCGCCGCTTGTATTAGACCTCGCGGCGTGGGGCGTGGCCGATCCCTTGGCGCTGTCGTGGATGACACCGCCGCCGGCAGGTGCTTTTGCGCAGGCGCAGGATGTCTTGCGTCGCCTGGACGCTTTGGATGCTGAGGGACGCATTACAGCCGAAGGTAAGGCGATGGCTGCCTTGCCGTTACATCCACGGCTCGCGCATCTCGTCCATCGTGGACAGGATTTGGGTTACGGCGGAATGGCTTGTGACACGGCAGCGCTTCTGGCCGAGCGCGATATTCTGACGGGCGCGCGCGATCCCGATCTCCGCTTGCGGCTTGAGGCTGTAATCGGCCGTGGGCACGACCGCGGTGCACGTATAAACCATGCTGCGCTGGCGCGCGTCAAAGCGGCGGCACGGCAAATTCGCGGACTCTTACGAACGAAGATTGCCGATTCTGCCCCAACAAGTGCCGATTCCGCGGGCCTTCTCGTTGCATTGGCTTATCCCGACCGGATTGCGCAACGGCGCGGGGAAGGGCGTTATCGGCTGGCTGGCGGTGGTGGTGCCTTTGTTGATTCCACCGATCCGCTGGCGGCGCAGGATTTTCTCGCCGTGGCTGATCTTGACGGCGCGGCCCGAGACGCGCGCATCTATCTCGCCGCACCGGTGACACGCGCTGAGATCGAGGATGCTTTCGCCGCAGATATCACCGACGTTGACGACATCGCCTGGAATAGTCGCGAGCAGATCGTCCAGGTGCGTCGCCAACGCCGCCTCGGCGCCATAGTCCTTGAAGATAGGCCACTTACGAAGGCCGATCCGGGTTTCGTACAAGCCGCGATGATTACAGGCATTCGTGATATGGGCTTGGCGGCCTTACCTTGGAATGGCACCGCCCGCGCGTTGCAGCAGCGTGTAGCGGTCTTGCGCGAGGCCTTTCCCGAAGACGCGTGGCCAGACATGTCTGACGCGGCTTTGGCCGACACTCTCGAAGAATGGCTCGGGCCATATCTCGATGGCGTAACGCGACGCGGTCATCTGGCGACGTTGGATATAAGCAACGCCTTGCGTGGCCTATTGCCTTGGCCGTTGCCGCAGAAGCTCGACGATCTGGCACCGACCCATATCGGTGTGCCATCCGGCTCGCAGATCACGGTGGACTACAGCGCCGATGGCGGCCCCGCTCTGCACGTCAAACTGCAAGAGGTCTTCGGTCTGCGTGATACGCCATCTGTCGCAGGGGGCCGCGTCCCCGTGACGCTGCATTTATTGTCGCCGGCGCGGCGGTCGCTCGCTGTTACGAGCGATCTCAAAAGCTTCTGGGCCAATGTTTATCCGCAAGTGCGTGGTGAAATGCGTGGACGCTATCCGCGCCACATCTGGCCAGAAAATCCACTTGAAGCCACACCAACCCAGCGCTCCATCAAGCCGCGCGGAACGTAGGGCATATCGCTAAGGCTTATCATCAGGGCGTTTCAGCCAGGTTGTGGTGTGTTTTGCCCGCCCCAAATTTTTCGCAAGCCATGCACCGGCTTCGCTCATCGCATCATCGAATTGCCAGGGCGGATTAACCACGATCAAACCCGTGCCGCGTAATCCCGGCATTTCGCCGCCCGGTTTCGCCGCGCCGAAAGAGAGTTCGCAGGCAAACGTCGGCACATCGATGCTCGCAATGACGCCGTCGATCAATGCGCGGTGGCGTCCTTCTTTCAGCACCGGATACCAGACGAGATAAATTCCCTCGCGCCATTTTCTTACGGCTTCGGCCAGCTTCTCGGGCACACCGGTATATTCGGTCTTTATTTCGTAGCTGGGATCGATCAGCACCAAGCCGCGGCGGATTTGCGGTGGCGTCAAGCCGACCATCGCTTCAAGGCCGTCGCGTTTGTGCACGCCGATGCGTGCATCTTTACGCGCCCAGCGGCCCAATTCGGCGAAGGCTGTGCTGTGAAGTTCGTTGAGGATCAAGCGGTCATCGTCGCGCAAATAGGCGCGGGCGAGGGACGGTGAGCCTGGATAGCGGCGCAATTCGCCGTTGGGATTCAAACGGTGCAATACATCAAGATAGGACTGCACAGGCGAGGGAGCATCACTCGCGCCCCACACATGACCAATGCCCGATTCGTATTCCTGCGTTTTTTGCGCGGCGTGACCGGCAAGATTGTAATCGCCTTCGCCGGCATAGAGATCGATCACACAGAACGGTTTCTCTTTTTTGGTGAGGTGCTCCAACAGCAAGCACAGCGCCACATGCTTATGAACATCCGCCGGTCCACCGGCGTGATAGCTGTGCTGATAGCTCAGCATGAGCAAGTCTCTCCGCAGACGATTCGAAAACAGATTGGTGAGGTCAAAAGCTGAACCATTTGAGAAATGCGATGGGGTGACATAGGCATACTTATTCTATGGATATGATGATGTTCATGGAGGGAAGGGACTGTTCGCACGGCCGAACAAGGCAGTCACCGGCATTCCCTGAACACGACGGCTAATTAGCATAATTTATTGATATTCATAATATAATTACAAAAAATATGCTCAGCGAGACAGAAATATGTTGGCTGATGCACTGCACAAAGGTGACTTTGAAGGGTCCAGCCGCTCTGATATATAAGCCCCCAGAACGGGCCGGCCTCGCAACCCGCATTTTAGCTCCGTTCCGACGGGTGAATGATGACCATAAAGGCAGCAATTTTTTGCCGTTTCGTCACATGTTCATCTTCCCGCCATGTTTCTCGTTCAAAAGCTGATTTCTGAGACGTCTATCGCTGCTTGGGTTACGGGCGAGCTGGATAGATAACGGGCTTCGGTGTGAAAAACAAAAAACGGACAAGGGAAGTCTAAACAAAATGCGGATCTTGATAGCGCTCCTGGTGGTGTGTTTCGGTTCGGCCGTTCTTTGGGCCTCCCTCGACCGACCCCTCGATGCTCCGGATTGGCGCGGCGAAATGAAGGGCATCTCCTACAGCCCGAGCGGTCTTTATGAAGAAAGCCAGTTGGTGGAGGGCGTGCCTGAGTCGGTCATCCGCCAGGACATGGAAAGACTGTCTAATATCACCAAGCGCGTGCGCACCTACACCACAGACGCCGGCTTGGACCGCGTGCCCTACATCGCCAAAGACTATGGCTTGAAAGTTTCACTCGGCATCTGGCTCAGCGACGACGTGGAAAAGAACGAACTGCTGATGGCCAAAGGTATTAAGGCCGTCAATGACAACCCCGGTGTCGTCGATCGCGTGTTCGTCGGCAACGAAGTCATCCTGCGCGGCGAACTGACCGCCGAGCAACTCAGCGCCTACATCCTGCGCGTCAAAAAGGCCATCACCAACAAGAAGGTTGAGATCGGCACCGTCGACGTGCCCGCGCTCTGGTTCAACCATCCGGAAATGGCCAAGGAAAGCTCCTTCATCGGCATCAACCTGCTGCCCTATTGGGAAGGTGTGTCCGCCGAGAAGTCCATGGATTGGGTCGAAGCTTACGTCGCCCGGATGCAGAAAGAATTTCCGCGCAAGAAGATCGTCATCACTGAAGCCGGCTGGCCGTCTGAAGGCCGCGTGAAAAAAGGGGCGGTCCCGTCGCCGGCCATGGCGGCCTATTTCTATCGCCACTTCCTCAGCCTCGCGACTGCCAAGAACTATGACTATTACGTCCTCGAAGCCTTCGACCAGCCGTTCAAAGCTGTGAAGGAAGGCGCCGTCGGTGCGTTCTGGGGCATCATGGACGCTGAAGGCAATCCGAAGTTCAGCTTCACCGGTACATTGACGTCCTTCGAAGATTGGGCGACTTACGCCGGTGTCGCTGCGGCCGGCAGCTTGATCATCGGCCTGGTGGTGCTGTTGCTCATCCCTGCCGTCGGCCTGCAAGGCTACTTGCTGCTGAGCGGTATCATCGGCGTGGTCGTATCCGGTGCGCTCTTTATCGTCGAAGCCTCTTCGCTACGCTATGTCGATTGGAGTACTTTCGGCGGCGCGATGTTCATCGTTCCGGCAGGCTTGTTCACAGGCTTGCTCCTGATCACTGAAACCTCCGAGTGGGCTTTGAGTCTGTGGCGTAAGGGCCGTAAGCGCCTGCCCACCACTCCGCTTGCCAATTATCCCAAAGTCTCGATCCATGTGCCTTGCTACAATGAGCCGCCGCAGATGGTCATGCAGACACTGAACGCGCTCGCGCGCCTGGACTATCCGGATTTCGAAGTCATCGTCCTCGATAACAACACCAAGGATCCGGCCGACTGGAAACCCGTGGAAGCCCATTGCGAAACGTTGGGGCCGAAGTTCCGCTTCTTCCACTACGACAACATGAAGGGCTTCAAAGCCGGCGCGCTCAATAAAGCGCTGGAACTGACCCACCCCGAGGCAGCCTTCATCGGTGTTATCGACAGCGACTATCAGGTCATGCCGCATTGGCTGAAGACCGCCATGCCGGCCTTTACAGACCCCAACGTTGCCATCTTCCAAGGCCCGCAAGACTATCGCGACGCCGACGAAAGCCTGTTCAAGCACCTCTGCTACGAGGAATACACCGGCTTCTTCCGCATCGGCATGGTCGAGCGCAACGAACACAACGCCATCATCCAGCACGGCACCATGTGCGTCGTGCGCCGCGCCTCCATGGAAGCGGTCGGTGGCTGGGCCGAATGGTGCATCACTGAAGATACCGAACTGGGCCTGCGCCTGTTCGAAGCCGGCTACACCTCGCACTACACGTCGGAAACTTTGGGCCGCGGCCTGATGCCCGACACCTACGACGCCTACAAGAGCCAGCGTTATCGTTGGGTCTACGGCGCCATGCAGATCATGAAGCGTCACGCGGGTTCGATCTTCCGCGGCACGTCCAAGCTCACGGTAGCGCAGCGGTATCACTTCGTAGCTGGCTGGCTGCCGTGGTTTGCCGATGGCTTTGCGTTGATCTTCGGCGTCCTGGCTTTGATCTGGTCGCTGCTGATGGCGGTTGCGCCTAAATACTTCGATGTGCCGTTGACAGCGTTGTCCTCGGTCGCCTTGGCGATCTTCACCATCAAGACCGTCAAGACCGTGCTGTTACACCGCGCGAAGGTCGGTACTGGCTTCATGGGGGCCATGGCCTCTGCGATCACTGGTTTGTCGCTGGCTTATACGGTTGGACGCGGCGTGCTCGCCGGCTTGTTCACATCGTCCAAGCCGTTCATGCGCACGCCGAAGTGCGAGAACACGGCGCCCTGGACACATGCCTTGCGCATCACCGCTGTTGAAACGGCCATGCTGGTCGGCACGATCATCGCCATCGTCGGCACCATCCATATTCGTCGTCTGGAAGATCCAGCCGAGCGTATTTGGGTGACGG